>JAITHD010000256.1 GCA_031280155.1 Treponema sp.
TATAAACGGCGCGCGGTCGCTTTTAAAGATGAAGGACATACCTTCAAAGAATTGAAAGAAGCTTTCAACATTCCGCCGGAAACCTATTATGTATGGAAAGAGAAAATCGAAAACGGATACTCTGACAGAAAAATTATCCGGGTCCGGAAGCGGAAAATAGATAAAAATGAACTAAAACAGGCGCTCATTGAAAAACCTGATGCGTATTTGTGGGAATTAGCGGAACAATTCGGCTGTACGGCAGCCGCGGTATTCTACGCCCTGAAAAAATTAAACATAAGGATTTATGATTATTTTGAACTTTCATATACTTAACTTAATGTACTATATGATGAAGTTATTGAGAGGTAAAACCGGTGCGAGCAATTCATGATATTATAATGAATTACATACTTTGATATAAGCCTATTTTGCTCCATCATACTTACTGATTTTTTTTCATAGCAATGCCGGAAAAACCGTTTCCTTATAGTTAGAAGGAATTTTGCGCCCAAATTTCGCATGTACCGGCGTTTACGGCGCTTTTGGTAAAAAGAAATCAAGCCTTACCCCAATATCAATAGCTCTGAAGGTTATATTTTGAAACAAAAAGAGTTTTTTGTCTTTTTCCGGCGGTAAATCTCCAAAACAGTAAAACAAGGGTATCCCTACTCCTATATACGGGGTAAAACCAACGGTTTTTCCGCGAATTCTAAACCCAATATCAATGCCCCCGGTTATTCCAATACTATGAAATACATTATCATGACCCACAAGCGGAAAGTTCCAGCCTATAACAAAGTCGTTATTTTCATCATATATCCAATACATTTGTCTCCACTCAATATGTCCGTATAAACCCCAGAAAAAACCGCTCTGCTGTTTTTTATTAAAAAAGAAGCGATAGTTTGTCCTCAACGCGGCTCTATCGGCTCTCAGGAATAGACCAAACCCTAATTCTCTTTTCTTATTTGTTTCCATATTTAATTCAATACATACCCACATATTTCTAATATCAACAGGCTGCTGTTTTCTGTGTTCATCTTTAGGACTTAACAGTAAACCAACAAATGTAATAGGATCAACTGATATTGAAAGATTTTGTGCGGATATAGTAGCAGTCAATATAAGCAAGATAAAGGCAAGCAAAAATTTTCGCACGTTTTTTCATCTCCTTAAAACATTTTATAGTCAATCCGCTTAAGAAGGGCGAAGCTCAATGGCGGCTTTCTGCCATGGAATAGGCGAATTCTCGAAAAATCCAGGGATTGTACCGGTTCTGGGGAACTGAAATCCGTGTTAATCCATGGACCTTCATGTAATTATTCTTAAAAGGAACAACTAAAGGATAATATACTAAATTATAATCATTAAATCAACAATTTGGCATCAGGCATCAGCGTTTCAGCAGAGTCCTTGTCTTTAGTCCCGGGGTATGGGGCAACAAAAAAGTTTGGGACGCTATTCTTGACAATATACCTTGATTTCTTATATTCTACCAAAGAATCAAAAGCGGGGTTCGATAGTCTTTCCATAGACGTTGCTTCCCCACCGCAAAGCAGGTCCTTCGATTAAGTATGTTGTTACAACATATCGTTGCGCTTTATAACCAAGCGGGGTACGGCGAACAGGATAAAAAGGAGCTATAATATGGATTTAATTATTAAAAATGGTACGGTCATTACAGGTTCCCAGACGTTTCGGGCAGATATAGGGGTTGAGCAGGGGAAAATAGCGGTCATTGCGGAACGCCTTGCCTGTGAAGCCCTGAGTGTGGTGGATGCCGCGGGTTTATATGTGCTTCCCGGAGGCGTAGATGTCCATACCCATTTAGAACTGCCGGTAGGCGCCACAGTTTCCGCAGATTCCTATCATGCCGGTACTCGGGCGGCTGTTTGCGGAGGAGTTACTACAGTATTTGATTATCCTACCCAGCAGCAAGGTAAAGGCATAGTCCAGACCGTCGCGGAACGTCGGGCATTAGCCGAAGCAGGGGCATGCTGCGATTATGCGTTCCACTGCGCTATAACCGATCTCGGAGCAGGAGATGCGCTGCTCAAAGAATTTCAAGCCGCCGCAGACTATGGGATCACGAGTTTTAAGTGTTATATGGTATATCGAAAAGCAGGACTCATGGTTGACGACGGGGTATTGCTCAAGATTTTGGAAAAAGCCCGGGACATTGGTATTCTTACCGCAGTCCATGCGGAAAATCATGATGTTCTTGAGTCCCGGATCGCCGGATATAGTGCGGAAGGCAAGACCAGTCCTTGGTATCACTATATGAGCCGTCCTGAATTTGTGGAAGCTGAAGCAATCAAACGGGCTATTCATTGGGCCGCAGCGGTGAAAGCGCCTCTGTACATCGTGCATCTTGCCTGCAAAGAAGGGCTTGAAGCGATAGCTGCCGCTCGTTCCCAAGGCTACCCTATGTATGCCGAGACCTGTCCTCAGTATTTGGAGTTTACCTGCGACGTGTATAAACAGGAGCTTGGGAGAAATTTTGTGTGTTCGCCGTCTATAAAAGGACCTGAAAGCCGGGAAGCCCTGTGGCAGGGAATACGGCAGGGGATCATTGATACCGTTGCCACCGATCATTGTCCGTTTATGCAAGCGGAAAAAGATTGGGGAATACAAGATTTCACGAAAATTCCCAACGGCTGTGCAGGCATAGAGAATCGGTATCCCTATATGCTGGGGGCGGCGAATACCGGCAGGATCAGTTTTTCCAAGGCTGTGGAGGTCTGTGCGGAAAAACCTGCCGCTCTATTCGGCTGTACTGATAAAGGCAGCATAAGCGTAGGGAAAGACGCGGATATCGTGCTGTATGATCCGCAGAAAGACTTTGAAATCAGCGTGAAGAATATGCACTCTGATTATGACCACACCATCTGGGAAGGAATACGTTTAAAAGGATATCCCCTAAAAACCTTCCTCCGAGGACAGCTCGTATTTGATCAGGGCAACTATGTAGGCGTTCCGGGAACCGGCCGGTATATTACCCGTAAAAAGTCATGCCTGATATAAGGTCCCCCAGGGACGGCAGTTCCGTCCCTGATCCCCGGGTTTTCATCTGAAATCAATATCGAAAATGTCTTTTTTATCTTTTGGGACAAAATAAGTGGGAAATTCATTCCTGAGTATCTTTTCTTCATTTGTAAGCTTGTGCAGATGCAAAGACAGTATTGCTAAGGTATTATTCAGGTCCTGCTTGCGTAAAGCGATTAAAAGTTCCTTATGCTGCTTGATAATATCTTTTGCAATATCCCTGATCTGGAGCGTTAAAAGCCGTACTCGATGGTAATGACCGCCCATACTTTCCATCACTTCCCAGCTTAATTCCTGACCGGCAACCTCAAAAAAAGCCCGATGAAAATCATCATCATAATTTAGGAAATCAACGCATGCATTCTGTTCAAAGGCGGTCTGCTGCATAGCGATTACCTCTTCTAATGTTGATAAATGGTTTTTGGAACTTTTACCCATAAAGGGTTCGATTACCGCCATTTCCAGATTGGTCCTGAAAAACCATTCCTGCTCCACCCTGACAAAATCTATAAGGGACACTAGCGTCTCTTTTTGCGGGATCACCTCTACCAACCCCTCTTTTGCCAAATGAATAAAAGTCTCCCGTACTGGAGTACGGCTGACTTGATATCGAAGGGACATTTCTTTCTCACTAATAGCAGTACCTGGAGCCAAACTAAGATTCATAATATTTTTCCGAAGACTCAGATAAACTGCATTTTGAACACTACGATACCTGTACTTTTTTATCATCTCCATATTATAGAAGTATACTACTTTCTTAAAAAGATTAAAAGCCTTATTAGTTGGATTATCCTATATTTTACACCATTTACCGGTTTGAAATAAAAAAATCTTTACAATGAATGTTCAGGTATAACTCATTAGTTTAAAATAACGGCGTATTTGAAAGATATACCAGATTAAAGCGCCGAAAATATACGGCGCTGATTTTCACGCCTTTGTGCTTAGGGTCTTAATACGCCTGAACTCACGATTTCAGCGTCAATTTCATGGCTCCCTTCCCTAAAACGTTCAGAAATATGTCCATTTCCTCATCAGTACCGATACTTACTCTCAGAAAATCAGCTGTCCGGGGTTTATTGAAATGCCGGACAAGAATTCCCTGTTCCCGCAAAGCAGCGAATAACTCGGCGCCTCTTTGCCGGGAAGAACGGATAAAGATAAAATTCGCCTCTGAAGGCAGGACATCAAAGTCCAAATCCTGAGTAAGCGCCTTGGTAACCCGCTCTCTTGTAACAATTACTTTGCGGTTTATTTCGCGGTAATACGAAACGTCCAGTACCGCCGCAACAGCCCCCGCAAGGGCAAGCCTATCAAGGGTATAAGAATTGAATGAATCCCGAATCCGGCAAAGTCCTTCAATAAGCGCTTCATTCCCAATGGCAAAACCCACCCTAAGTCCCGCTAAGGAAGCTGATTTTGAAAGGGTGTGTATTGTCAGCAGATTGGGATGTTCCATTATATGAGGAACCGCCGATTCGCCGCCGAACGCGGCGTAAGCCTCATCTATCACGACGATGCGTCCCTGTTTTTCCTGACAGATCAGTATTTCTTGTATGGCTTGGAAAGGCAGGGCTTTTCCAGTAGGAGCGTTGGGATTAGGGAAAATTATCCCGCCGCTGGAGGTTTGATAATCCTTGGGATTAATAGAAAAATCTTCAGTCACCGGAACAGCCCGGAAAGGAATGTTCCAGAGATTCCCATAAACCGGATAAAAACTATAAGTAATATCTGGAAACAACAAAGGATACGCCGGATCAGGTCCGAAAAATCCAGCAAAAACAAAGGCTAATACCTCGTCAGAACCGTTTCCCGTAAAAACCTGTTCCGGTTTAACTCGATAGGTCTGAGCAATAGCTTCCCGCAGTTCCTGACAGGTTGGATCCGGATAGAGCCGCAACCGTTCTCCAGCGGCGTTTCGGATTGCCTCGATAACCTTTGGCGAAGGCGGATAAGGATTTTCATTGGTATTGAGCTTGATATATTTTTTGTCCCCCGGCTGTTCCCCCGGCACATAGGGGGATAATCCCCTGGTCCGGCTGTTCCAATAATTATACATATATCCCTACTTCTTGTGCCGCCGGTCTAGTTCGTCAAACACTTCCCGCACTGTTATCCCCGCTTTTGTGATAAGCGCGGTCGTGAAAAAAAGCAAATCCGCCGCTTCCCAGATGATTTCATTCCGGGCTTTTGCGGTACAGACTTCATAGGCTTCTTCCATGACCTTCCGCCGGACAAGTTCATCATCTAAGGCGGCAGTATAAGACCCAGGCGTTGGATTGCGGAGCCGATCCGTAATAATAGCCTGAAGAAACTCAAGGGTATACCGGCGATCAAGATTAAAACACGAATATGCTCCGGTATGACAGACCGGACCAGGACTTTCCACAGTAGCCAGTATCGCGTCATGATCACAGTCGGATCGAATCCGCCGGAGTTTCAGCGTGTTGCCGGAGGTTTCTCCCTTCATCCAGAGGGTATTCCGCGTGCGGCTATAAAAACAGAGGTTTCCCCGCTTGAAGGTTTCCGCCAAGGCTTCGGAGTCTGTAAAACCCGTCATCAGGACTTGACCGTCCTCAGACTGAGCGATCACTGGAAGCAGCGGTTTATTATTAAAAATCTGTCCTTTCTTCCAGTTCAAGGATTTAATGAACCCTTCGGCAAGACTGATTTTACCTGTATAAAGAGCCATGCCGAGCTGAACATTGCACCCTAACGCGGCGATAGATTCGATCTCGGCTAAAGTCGATACCCCTCCCGCTACGGTAACAGCGCAGGAAACCGCTTCCCGCAGGGTCTTCACTTGATCCAAATCAATGCCCGTCATGGTTCCTTCCCGTTCTACACAGGTAAAGAGAAGTTCTGATACAAAAGGTTCCGCAGCTTTGGCGGTTTCAATGAGGGATAAGCCGGTAGGAGTTTTCCAGCCGTCTACAAGGATTTCGCCGTTCCGGGCGTCTACGGCTGCGATAAGCCGTTCCCGCCCAATCTTCCGCGCCAAGGCTTCGAGGAATTCGGCATTGAGCTGAAAATCTTCTTGGTTGTCAGAATTCCGAAACGCCTTTGACCCAACAATGATCTTTTTCGCCCCTAAACTCACCCATTTATGAGCTTGTTCCACAGTTTTGATGCCCCCTCCAACCCGACATTCGGCTTGACGCAGGATGGGAGCTATTAATTCCTCATTGTTCCATTTACCCATAGCGGCGTCCAGATCGATCACCGCTATTTCACCGTACTGGTCAAAATCCGTTGCTAATTCAATAGGGTCGTCCCGTTCTAAAACCCGCTCGGTTCCTTGTTTAAGCTGGACTGCCTTCATATCTTGTATATCTATAGAAGCAATTACCATCTGACGCATACTCCTTTTGATTCCGCATATCTTTTGATTTCTGGAATCGTGGTTTTTTCAAAGTGTAATAGCGAAGCTATTAAAGCGGCGTCTGCGTTGCCCCAAAGCTCTCCTGATCCCGCATGAGGGGGAAGCAGTACCTGAGCTATCTGATCCAGATTTCCTGCGCCTCCAGAAGCGATGACCGGCACGCTGGATACTTCCATCATGTGCCGAATAAGTTTGAGATCATAGCCTGATCCAGTACCGTCAGCGTCAATAGAGTTAAGCAGGATCTCGCCGGCTCCAAGGCTCACCGCTTCCAAGGCCCAAGCTATTGCGTCCCGACCAGTATCATTTCGTCCGCCGTGAGAAAACACATGCCAGATCGGTTTTCCCTGGGGGTCTTTTCCAACTTG
>JAITHD010000144.1 GCA_031280155.1 Treponema sp.
TATTGTGACAAGCTGACTGAAATTAAGGTAGATGCGCGGAATACTAGCTATACCAGTATTGGAGGAGTTTTATTTGATAAACCAGAGACTGCCTTAGTTCAGTATCCTGCGGGAAAACAGGATAACACCTACACAATTCCATATAAGGTTAAAAAGATTGTAAATGAGGCGTTTTTTAATTGTAAGAGACTGACAGGCATCACACTCCCGGCAAGCGTTATTTCTATTGGAAATCGTGCATTTTTTGGTTGCGATGGATTAACGAGCATTACGTTCCCTGCCAGTGTTACATTTATTGGATATCAGGCATTTTATAACTCTAAAGGGCTTACGAGTATTACAATCCCTCCAAGTGTTACTGAAATCCGTTTTTCGGCATTTTATAACTGTTCAAATCTCAAAACAGTTACCCTGTCTCAGAAGACCCAGGTTGGTAGTGATGCGTTTCCCCCCAGCGCACAGCTTATCTATAAAGACTGAGGGTTTAGGCAAGACTTCTGCGGGGGTGGATAACCCCCGCAGGGTCTGCCTGTAGACGTGAACCGGTCTGGGACAAATCCTATACGATATGTTCCCGTAACATTGTTATCTGCTCCAGAGCCATATCATAATCCAGAGTCTCAACGAGTTCAGTAATCTTCTTGAGCAGATCTCCAGAAGTTTCATCGAAATAGGACTGTCCAAGTTCCGCGGCTAACAGGTCAGCCTTATCGCTTAACCCTTTCATGCAGGCTTCCTCAAGAGCGTCAAGTTTCTCGGTTAAAAACGCCTTGTCTACACGGGTTTTTACCCCGGATTTCTCTGTATCCTTGAGAGAAGTCTTGAGAAGCGCTTCCTTAAAATCAGACACGGCTTCACAAAACGTTCCGGTTTCAGCCCGGCACCTATCGTAATCGTTGTTTTTTGCGGCGTATTCCAGTTTGGAAGCCTCTTTGGATAGAGCCTCCACCCCGATATTCGCAAAAGCCCCCTTCATGCCGTGAACCCGGACGGCGTATTCTTTCCAGTTCTCTTCCGCGGCAAACTGACGGATCCCCTCAATATAGGCGTCAGCTTCAATACAGAACTGCCTAAGAATCTTGATATAGGCAGGCTTACTGTTGTTTACATACCTCAGTCCCTCCGCAAGGTTCAGTCCCTCCAGATGTTCCAGGTCCTTGAACAGCGGTTCCAATGGGTCCGGTTCCGCAGCTGTAGGCTTAGACCCTTTAGGGGGCTTTGGGTTTACAGTCACAATAGCAGCGACTTTTTCAGACGGCAGCCACTTGGTCAGAGCCTTGTTGAGTTCCTCCGCATCTATAGGCTTAGAGATGAAGTCGTTCATCCCGCCTGCAAGAAAGGCTTCTCTGGCGCCGCTTACCGCGTTGGCGCTCAATGCGATAATCGGCAGGATTTTGTACAGGCCGCCCTCAAGATTCCGAATACGCTGGGTCGCTTCTAGGCCGTCCATTTCAGGCATCATGTGATCCATAAAGACTATATCATAGTCCTTTCTCTGAACCCTCTCAATCGCTTCTATGCCGCTCAAAGCCGTATCAGCGCTTATCTTGTGAGTAGCGAGAAATCCCAGGGCAACCGTCAAATTAATCGAATTGTCGTCAACTACCAATATCTGAGCCCCTTCTTTCGCAATAATCCATTCAGTATTTTGAAGGCGTTCGATTTTGCCGGGGTCTCCGTCAACCAGGGGCAGATATACCTTAAAGAGCGAACCCTTCCCATATTCACTGTCAAACATGATATACCCGCCCATCATGTCTACCAGCATCTTGGTAATCGTAAGCCCCAGTCCAGTACCAACAATTCCGCGGTTTTTTACACTGTCAACCTGCTGAAACGCCCCGAATATCTTGGGAAAATCCTCTTGTTTAATCCCCCTGCCAGTATCCTCAACCATAAAAACAATATAATCTTTGCCCTCTTGAACCGTCCGCTGTACATGAAAGTACACATACCCTTTGGAGGTATATTTAACCGCGTTGCTCAGGATATTCGTAATCACCTGCCGAACCCGCACCTCGTCGCCGTACAGGGTGTCAGGAATCTCAGGATCAAAACTATGACGGAATTCAAGGTCTTTGCCCATAGCGGTAAACCGGTTCATAGAGCAGATATTGTCGTAAAGTCCCAGCAGATTGTAATGTACTGGGACAATTTCCATCTTTCCCGCTTCAATCTTAGAAAAATCAAGAATATCATTGATAATCGTCAAAAGGGCTTTTGCCATTTTCTTAATATCCAAAAAATAACCAAGCTGAACTTCGTCAAGATTGCCGGTACCCATCAGATCGCTCATACCAATAATAGCGTTCATAGGAGTACGAATCTCATGGCTCATAGAAGCGAGAAACCGGCTCTTTGCTTTAGAAGCGGCTTTTGCCAAATTAGTCTGAACCTCCAATTCTTGGGTGCGTTTCTGAACGGTTTTTTCAAGCTCCATCTTCAACTGCCGAGTACGAACCAGCAGATAGGTAAGCAGCAGCAGTACAGTGGCCAAAAGAACTGATACGCCGATGAGATACGGAATCTGGGCCCGGGCAAGTTTTGACCGGTAATCAAAAACCCGCCGAGACCAGCGGTTTACTATCAGATCAGTATTGAGCTGCTCTTGAGCTTTGGTAATAATCTCCTTCAAAACCATTTCGTGTTTGTTAAACCCAAATTGAGAATCACAGGACAGATCAAACGCAAAGTTTACTTTGAAACCCGGTCGTTCATAGTAATTAGTAATCATCAAAAGAAGACTGCTGGACACCATAAAAAGATCGATATATCCCTGTTCCAGCGCATCAAAACCTTCCAGATAATTGGAATATTCCACAAAATTACGGTGCTGCGGAAACCATTCTTTGAAAGACTGAGCGTAAATAGAATCCGCCACTAAACCGACCCGGGCGTACCCAAGGGTATAGATAGATACGTCTGGATATCCGCTTTGAGACAACAGCACATACTGATCCTGCAAGTACGGTTTATCTGCCCAGATAAACCGGCTTTCCCGATCCCTAGAATGGATAAGCTCGGCGATAATAGACACTTCCCCTTGTTCCAGCTTATCAAGCAGCAGGGTTCGGGCGTCGGTTTGGGTATTGGCAACTGAAAAGGTCAATCCGGTCAAGGTGGTAATGCCGTCCAAAATATCCGGCACTATGCCCTGCCATTGGTTCTCCTGTTCATTGTAAAACGAAACCGGGTAATTATCATACTGAAGTCCGATTTTCACCGGATTTTCCGCATTATGATGATATTCAAGGTACTGGATTTCCTCTTCAGTAAGGTCTTTTAAGAAACGATACCTCTGATAATCCTCTCTGGCTTGATCGTAGAGATTAACAAGATGATATAAAGCGCCTTGCTCAAGATATTTCTGCACTATAGAAATAATAGGTATCAACTCAGGATTTTGGGTTGCAAAACCGACGAGCCTGTATATCTGGGGAAAAAAATAGTCTGACTCTAGATCCTTGTAAATATCAAAGATCGCTTCTCTTGTTTCGTCCGCAAAAAACAGATCGATCTCCCGGTTTTTCAGCAGCCTATAGACCTCTTCATAACGCTGGACCGTAACAAGGGTAAACTCCTCTTTCAAGAGATGCGGAATCAACGCCAGCGAAGGACTGCCAGCCAAAAAGCCGTACCGAGGGACCTCATGAACAGACCCTGGTTCCTCAGTATTGAACGTATCAGGATTATCCGAAACGCGGAAGGTTTTATAGACCCGCCGGGCAATAGGATCGGTCATGTAATACCGCTTGTCTCCCTCAAGCTGGGTCAGTTCGCCGGTAAAGTCAAGGACGCGGTTTTCAAGGTCTTCTGTCAGCGCGTCCGAGGTATAAAGCCGGGGAATAAAAGGGATCCCGAAAAGGTCTGTAAGCCATTGACAAAACCGTACCGCATATCCTCCAATGACATGAGGGTCTGCTGTGTAATAAAAGGCTTCGGTACTGAAAATCATGCCGTATGAAAACCCTGAGACTTGGTTCCGTAAATTTTCAACACTCTGAATTTCTTCGTCAGTTACGCCGGGTATGTCTCGATAGAACGTATATACTGGATAGGCTTTATCATCATTTTTTTGCGCTGAACCGCCGCAGCCTCCAAGTAAAAAGACAAAACTGAGAACCCCGGCAAAACAGGGCAGTCCTTGCCATAGGCGCTTAATCAATGTATTCGTCGGGAACCTCTTCAGTCCTTGAGGGCAAGGCTTCTGATTCAACGTCCACTAGAGAAAGAAGATAGGCTTGATCAAAAACAGCCGCTAACGCCGCGGCTTGGGCCCGGGTAAAATAGGCGGTGATCCTGACGGATTCACGCTCTCCAAAAATGGTGTCTCCTGCTTCCCGCTGCAAAACCGTAAAATAAGGGTTGTTATCCTTGAAAAAATAGCCCAGATTTATTTCAGGATAGCCTCTGGAATTGATATTAAAAGAAAATTGTCCCCACTCAACAACGGCTTTGACAGAACCGTAGGCTTGCCGAGACTTTGATTTCTTAATAGTGAGATTCTTGGCGTCAAAGTCTTTTTGGTACTGTTCCAAGGCGGCGATGAACTTCTCTCTGCTGGGTCTATCCCAAAACTGCCGGTACGTCGTCGTTTGGTAAACAAATTGGAGATATACCGAATCCGTCCGGGGAGCAAAAACCACCGCCGCTTCTTTCGGCTCCAAATTTGAAGAAAAGAATTTTTCCATGCTCAATGTTGCTTTGCCCGCTGAGATAGGGTCTATATCCGCAACCATGACAGTACGCTTAGAATTCGCGCTTGTACAGGAAAAAAGCAAAACCGTTATACAAAAAACAAGGGTTATCGATCTTGTATTCATACCGGTTAGTATATACTTAGGATCTATGTTTTTCAATGGGGACAAAAGCGGCGCGGCGAGCAGGCTTAATACTCTTTACATACCTCTATAGACATGGTATAGTCCCATTATGGTAGAAACCTCATATATCCGAAATTTTTGTATCATCGCTCACATTGACCACGGAAAATCAACCCTCGCAGACAGGCTCATCCAGAAAGGACGCCTTGTGGAAGATCGAAATTTTCAGGATCAGATTCTGGATACTATGGACATTGAACGGGAACGGGGAATAACCATCAAAAGTCAAGCTGTGATGATCCCTTATACCGCACAGGACGGTCATGAATATGAACTTAATCTGGTGGATACTCCGGGACATGTAGACTTTACCTATGAAGTTTCACGGGCTATTAATTCTTGCGAAGGAGCGCTCCTGCTGGTAGACGCCGCCCAGGGAGTACAAGCCCAAACTCTGTCCAATATGTACCTTGCGCTGGAACATAATTTGGAGATTATACCAGTAGTCAATAAGATCGATATGGCCGCCGCAGATATTCCCGGAACTAAACAGCAGATTGAGCGTGATTTAGGACTCGATCCTGAAGAAGCCCTGTTGGTTTCCGCTCGACAAGGAACCGGCATAGATGAACTGTTTGAGGCGATTGTCGCGCGGATTCCTCCGCCGTCCGGAAAAGTCGATAGTCCCTTGAGGGCCCTTATTTTTGACTGCCATTACGATCCCTATCGGGGAGTAGTTGTGCATATCAGAATTTTTGACGGACGCCTCAAGCGGGGTATGAAAATTCGATTCATGTCGAATGTCGCGGAATATGAAGTAGAAACCTTGGGGGTTTTCAAGCTGGCCCTGGTTGAAGAGGAAACCCTTTCCGCAGGAAGCGTAGGGTATATTATCGCGGGAATCAAAACCGTAAGCGACGTGCGGGTAGGAGACACGATAACCACTGGGGATAATCCTTGCGAAGCGCCTTTACCCGGGTTCAGAGAAGTAAAACCTGTGGTATTTTCTTCTATATATCCCGTAGATTCTAATGATTACGAAGAACTGAAAACGAGTCTTGAGAAACTCAAACTCAATGATGCGTCGTTGATATATGAAAAAGATTCTTCCGCGGCTTTGGGCTTTGGGTTCAGATGCGGTTTTTTAGGACTCCTTCATCTTGAGGTGATTCAGGAACGGCTTGAACGGGAATTCGGTCAGTCTGTGATCTTTACCGCCCCTTCGGTGAAATATAAAATACGGTTCAAAAATGGGGAGGAAATGCTTTTGGATAACCCTGTAGCGTATCCAGAAGAAGGGAAAATTGAAGGCGCTGAAGAACCGTATATTCGAGGGTCTATCATTACGCCGACAGGCTTTTTGGGAAATATTATGACCCTCTGCATGGAAAAACGGGGAGTTCAGACTAATATGACCTATCTTGATGAGAAGCGGGTAGAACTGATTTACGATATGCCCCTTGCGGAAGTGCTGTTTGATTTTTACGATCGCCTGAAAAGCATCAGCCGAGGGTATGCATCGTTTGATTATGATATTACTGATTACAAAACCACTGAACTGGTCAAACTCGATATCCTTTTGAATGGGAAAGCTGTAGACGCCCTTTCTCAGCTGGTATTCCGGGGCAAAGCCTATGATCGAGCCCGAGTCGTGTGTGAGCGGCTTAGAGACGAGATACCTCGGCAGCAGTTCAAGATTCCCATACAGGGCGCTATCGGGAGCCAGATCATTGCCCGGGAAACCGTCAACGCCCTGCGTAAAGACGTACTCGCTAAATGTTACGGCGGCGATATCACTCGAAAACGAAAACTATTGGAAAAGCAGAAAGAAGGGAAAAAGCGCATGAAAATGGTTGGGGATGTAGAATTGCCGCAGAGCGCGTTTTTGGCGGTGCTGAAAACAAAAGACGAGTAAGCCCCACGCCCAGAGTGAAGATAAAATCGAGCGGACAGCCTGGTTCACCAGCTATCCGCTGCAAGATCAACGGTTTAGGCGGCTAGTTGTTTAGCCAGCGCCGCGGCGCTTGCCGCATCCGGGGAATATCCGTCTGCGCCTATCTGCTGGGCGTAATCCGCAGTGATAGGAGCGCCTCCAACGATAATTTTGAAGTCCTTCAAATCCGCGCTTTTAATCGCCTCAACGATCTGCTTCATAGACGGCATAGTGGTAGTCAGCAGCGCTGAAAGCGCGAGAATTTTGGTGTCAGGATTGGTCTGTAAAGCGTTAATAAATTTTTCCGCAGATACATCAACCCCTAGATCAATAACGTCAAACCCTGCGCTTTCGATCATCATTGCCACCAGATTTTTGCCGATATCGTGCATATCCCCGGCAACCGTACCGATAAGGCATTTTCCCAGACCAACCCCGGCTTTTCCCACAAGCTGGGGTTTCAGCACGTCAACGCCTTTTTTCATGGCTTTTGCGGCGATCAGCATTTCAGGCACAAAAATTTCGGAGCGTTTGAACTTGCCCCCTACGATTTCCATAGCGCTGATCATGCCTTCGTTTAAAATCCGTACTGGATCAAGCCCTTCCGCTAGAGCCGCTTCAACTAAACCGCCTACAATTTTTACTTTACCTGCCTCAACCGCTTGGGCAATCTCCTGAATCTTAGACATACGCATTGTCTCCTTAAAAAAAATATAGATTATATTATACAATTTATACAAAAGGAACAAAAGAACCTTTGTATAAATCCCAACTGGCTTGTTCCTTGTTATAGCCATAAAAAATCTTAGGAACGTTTTTCATTTCCAAATATCCCCGCCCGGTATGCGCTGATATATTCCATGCAGAACTCGTCTTGACCCAATAAGGCTTCCGCGGCGTAGATCAGTCCCATCATATCTTTATTGAGCGGATCCAGAATAGCGCTGTCCATTCCCGCGCTCATAGACAGGAGGATGAAGCCTTGGTTGATATATTTGCGTACCGGCAGGTTAAAGGAAATATTGCTGGCTCCGCCGGTTATGTGGATATCCGGATACCGCCGCTTTATCTCCCGCATGGCCTCAGTAATCGAAAGAATCCCGTCTTCAGAAGTACAAAGCATTTGAACCAAGGGATCAATATGCAGCCGCTTAGAGGGAATGTTGTATTCTTCAGCCTGCTTCATGATAGCGTCAAAGACTTGTAAGCGCTTTTCCACAGTTTTGGAAATTTCCGTATCATCGCATAACAGGGCTATACACTCCCAAGGAGTATCGGCAATCACGGGAAACACCTGGGCAATCTTATCTCTTTCCATAGATACGGAATTGATCATCCCGGGTTTTTTGCAAAACCCGATAGCTTCAGCGCAGACTTTGGCGCTGGGACTGTCAATCGCAATCGGCGTATCCGTTACCTCCTGAACCAGATTGATCAGCCACCGCAGGGTTTCAAGTTCCGCTTCCGGGGCGACCGAAGCGCAGACGTCAATAAAAGATGCTCCGGCATCAGCCTGTTTTTTGGCTAAATCTCGGATGAGATCCGGGTTTTTCTCACCAATAGCCTTGGCGACCGAGGGAATCGATCCATTAATTTTTTCTCCAATAATGATCATTACTATAATGCCTCCAATCTTTTGTGTTATTATAAATAGTACACCACATTTCAGTATTCTACCATACTTATTTTATCTTTTTGTATAAAATTTGTTGACAGTGGTAGGCTAGTATGTTACTCTTATATAAGTAAAAGGGGAATACCATGAGTGAAAAACTTACTATTGAAACAAAGAAAAAGCTGATTGAAGCGAATTGGCGGCTAGAGGAACTTGATGAAGTACCGTTCATCATTGAAGTAGGACCCATGCACATGGGAACTAAACCGTATTATAATAATCCGGACGCCGAGATTGCCTGGGCTGAGGACAGCGCCCGCAAGCGGGAAGGCGTATATGACTACGGTTTTCCTAATATCAAACCGAATCAGGGAATCAACATCGTAGCCGGCGCTTTCGGCTGCGAGTGTAAACCCAATGACGAGGCTGATCCCTGGGTAAAATGTCTCATCACCGAAGACAATGTTGAAGACGTGTACAAGCTCAAGGTGCCGGATCCGGTACATAATCCCTACTTTGAGCAGGCATGGAAACATATTGAAGCCCTGCAAAGCAAGTCCTCAATTCCGCTGCGGGTGGTCAATGTCCCGTCTCCGCTGGTGACAGCCTCTCTTATTTGGGACTACACGTCCTTTATCGAGGCGACTTTGACCTACCCGGAGGAGGTACATGCGCTGCTGGAAAAAGTTACCGAAGGGACGATCCTCTATATTCGGGAAATGCTCAAGCGGATTAAAAACCTCTACGGCGTCAGCCATGAATTCTGGTATGTTCCGCCGGAAGTAGGCATCCGCATCAGCGACGATACCGCCGCGTTGCTGTCTCCTAATCTGTACCGGGAATTCGGCGTAAAGTATAACGCCATGATTTCCGAGGCTTTCGGAGGGGTTGTGGTACATTCCTGCGGAAATGTCTGCAATGTGGTAGGGGCTATGATGGAAATTCCCGGTCTCCGGGGCTTGGACTTCACTATCCCCCAAGTGCCGGACTGGAAAGTTGTCAGAGACGCTGTGGCCGGTAAGACCGCGCTTTGTCTGCGCCATTTCTATTGGGATCATATCGACGACCCCGGCGCGGATCTGGCGGAATATTCCAAGAAGCT
>JAITHD010000177.1 GCA_031280155.1 Treponema sp.
CTTGCAGATGCCGTATTCCGCCGCAATACCGTCCATGGTTCGGTATTCCCACAGGTATTTCAGGGTACCATACCGTTTATCTTCCACCGTCAGTTTCGGCGGTTTGCCACCGTTCCGGCGTAAAGCATCGTATTCCCTTTGGAGAACCGACTGCATTTTTTCATAGGTCTCCCCAAAAAGCGGTGGACTCCCATCCGTCTTTGTACATACCCAGCAACCGCATAACCTCTTCAAGACTTGTTTTACTTTTAATGCTTGAAATGCCGTGCGCCGGTGAACACCATCGCTACGCCTAACTTGTCGCAGATTTCGATTAAAAACCGGTCTTTCTGGGAACCTCCGGGCTGGACAATCGTTTTAATACCAGAAGCAGCGGCTACTTCAATCACGTCCGGGAAGGGAAAAAATGCGTCAGACGCCAGCACCCGCGCCGGCTTACCGTCGCCTGAACCGGTCTGAGCCGCAGCGCCAACCGCTCGGGTCGCACGGTTTAAGGCAAGCTCCGCCGCCCAGAGCCGATTGGTCTCGCCAGCGCCTATGCCTAAAGCGGCTTGTTTTTGCACAACCACGATAGCATTGGATTTGACATACGTTACCGCTCTCATGCCGAAAATCATATCTTGTACATCCATAGGTTCAGGCTGGGCTTGAGTAACAACTTCCCATTTCTCTATGAGGGTCTGGTCTCGATCCTGTACCAACAGTCCGCCGTCAATAGAAATATATTCATGCTTCTCTCGAGGCGCGGCGGAGGCTTTCATAATCCGAAGGTCTTTTCTTGTTTTGAATACCTTCAAGGCTTCCTCGTCAAAATCAGGAGCAATGATAATCTCTAAAAACAGTTCGGATAATTTTTCCGCGCTCTCTGGATCTATCGGTACGTTACAGGCGACTATCCCGCCAAAAATAGAAATCGGATCGCAGAGATACGTTTTCTGATAGGCTTCAACAAGGGTGTTTCCCAAAGCTATACCGCAAGGGGTTGTATGTTTCACCGCTACACAGCTTACCGGCGGAGGTTTTGGCAGATCCGGCAAAAATCGAGCGACATTTTTTTCGCCCTGGGGCGGAGTTCCGTCTGCGCTCAAACCAAACGCACAGACGGCTTTCCAAGCAAGATCAATATCCCGCACATTGTTATAGCTCAATCCTTTTCCCGCAAGCTGTACCATAGAAGATAAAGCGCCGGTTTTATCTGTATGAAAATAAAGCGCCGCGGACTGATGAATGTTTTCACCGTACCGCAGGGAAGAAACCTTTTTCACCGACAGCGGCATATATGCGGAATAGGCTTCGTCCAGAAGATATCGAGCAATCGCGGCATCATAAGCGGCGGTCAACTCAAACACCTTAGCCGCAAGGGCTTTGCGGAATTCAAGGGACAAATTCCCTGTTTTCAGCCTTTCGATTACGGTTTTGTAATCCTCCGGGTCCGTAAGGGCAAGTACATCTTGGTAATTTTTAGCGCTGGAACGCAGCAGAGCAGGTCCCCCAATATCAATAAATTCTATTATTTCTTGCTCAGACAACCCGTTTTTGACTTTTTCAAAAAAAGGATAGAAATTGATGCATACCAAATCTATAGGAGCATACCCTAGTTTTTTCAAGGTCTCCAGATGAGACGCGTCGCCTCGTTTGGCAAGCAGCCCTCCATGAATTGCCGGATGCAATGTCTTGAGCCGCCCGTCAAGACATTCGGGAAACTCGGTAATTGCAGATACTTCGGTAATCGGCAGTTTTTTCTCTCTAAGATATGCGGCAGTGCCTCCTGTAGAAAGGATTTCCCACCCTGAGTCAATTAAAAAAGCCCCCAAATCGCCGATGCCTTTTTTATCATATACGCTGATTAACGCTCGTTTTTTCATCATAACTCCTCTAAACTGCTGCTTTTATTTTATCGCCGGATCATCATAACCGCGGCTTCGACAATAGCGATATGTTCCGCGTGATGGATCCGGTCCGCCAAACTGCGGGAACTGTCTGAGGGCAAAACCGGAACTTTGCGCTGTATTAAAATCGTTCCTGTGTCAATCCCGGAATCCACCAAATGTACCGTACAGCCTGACTCGGTTTCGCCTGCGGCTAACACGGCTTGGTGAACCGCTTCTCCCATCATACCTTTTCCGCCGAATTTCGGCAGAAGGCTTGGGTGGAGATTGATTATCTTCCCGGCATAGACTTTAATAAGGTCTCCCCTCAAAAGAGAAAGAAACCCGGCAAGGATAATAAGTCCCACATGGTTCTTCACGGCAAGGTCTAAAATGCGATCCGACAGGCTTGGTTCAGTTCCAGACTTTGCCGGAAGCTCGATATATACTGGAATTCCGGCGAGCCGCGCCCGTTCAAGCCCATACGCGCAAGGTCTGTCCGAAAGGACTCCCGTTATGGTCCCTGCCCCTTCAAAGACGCCCTGCTTTTCCGCGTCAATCAGGGCTTGCAGATTGGAGCCGTTTCCTGAAACCAGGATCAGCATTTTTACTGGGTTTTCAGACAAAACGAACCGCTCTGGTTGTACCCGCATCAGCTTCAACGTGTCCTATCTGCCATGCAGGATACCCGCAATGTTCTAAATATGCAAGGGTCTGCTGACAATCTAAAGCTCCTACTGCCAGCACAAAACCGATGCCCATATTAAAAGTATTGAACATTGATTTTCTCAAGGTCTCGTCGGATTCGAGAAGCCTCATTCCCGCTTCTTGGGCTGCGGCTCCAGTCTCGCCGCCTCCGGCTATTCCGCTGGCAATGCGGGCGAATAGAGGCGGAATCCGCCAGCTATCCTTACGGATCACTCCGTTCATCGGCGCTGAAAACATCCGGGGAATATTCTCGTAAAACCCTCCGCCGGTAATCTGCGCCATCCCGTGAATTTCAATCAGCTCCATCAGCCCCAGCACGGGCTTAACATACAGCCGGGTTGGTTCCAGCAGGGCAATGCCAATCGGCATACCCCCAAAATCTTCTTCCAAATTTAGAATTACCTTGCGAATCAGGCTGAATCCATTAGAATGAACCCCTGACGAGGCTATACCGATAAGCGCGTCTCCTGCTTGAATCCTGCCGCCGTCAACCAGCTTTTTCCGATCCGCTATTCCCACCGCAAATCCCGCAATGTCGTACTTCCCAGGGTCATAGAAACCGGGCATCTCCGCGGTCTCTCCGCCTAATAAGACGCTGCCGGTTTCCCGGCATCCAACCGCCACGCCTTTCACCATCTGAGCCGCTGTTTCAGCATTGAGCGTTCCGCAGGCTAGATAATCGAGAAAAAACAGCGGTTTCGCCCCGTGGCAGAGTATATCGTTGACGCACATAGCCACGCAATCAATTCCTACGGTGTCATACTTACCCATCCTAAAGGCTATATCCAGCTTAGTTCCCACACCGTCAGTCCCAGAAACCAGGACAGGTTCTTCCATTCCCTGCCCCGCGGCAATAATTTCTTTCAAAGAAAACATGCCCCCAAAACCGCCTATCCCATTCACCACCGCTCCATGGGCTGTTTCAGCGGCAATCTCGCGGTAATGGGCAACCGCGCGGTAGGCTTCTTCGATATTTACGCCTGCTCCCTTATAAGAAATCCTCACAAACTCCTCCAATGCCTTTTACTTAATTCTATCTTTTTTTATCATGCTTTTCAATGAGAACCTCAGTTTTTGTGCATAAAAAAATACACAGCTTTTAGCCTGCTGTCAAATATGTCTATTAATTTGTAATATACTCAATCCAAATTTTTGAGGGAACTCTTTGAAATGCTTATCATAAAACAATATTAAAGGAATCATGTTTTGAAGAGGGCGTTCATGGTTTCCTGCCGGTATGCAAGAAATTCCTGTATTGAAAGGTCCCCGCCGAAACAGGGGGCCCACTCGAACCGGTCAATGTGCCAGGCTTCGCCCCGATCCCGACGGTCTGTGTATAACTGTAGTCCAGCCGGTACAATCCGGCATACTTTAAGGTATAGTCTAAGCTGCTGTTCCGCCAGCAAGGATTTGAGTTTTCGGTTGGCGCTTATCGTATTCAGTACGCTGTTCGGCGCGTAAACCGTATTCGCCGGACTGGTAAACAATCCATAGATGCCTTTATTTATTATATACTGATGTTCAGCCGGTTCAAGCCGCATCTGATTCGTCAGGGACGTATGCCCCAAGATGTGCATAAGCGAATAGCTGTGCAGGACTTTGTCAAGATCAGGACCTAACATATAATTGCAAAGCTTTTTGGGATATTCAT
>JAITHD010000179.1 GCA_031280155.1 Treponema sp.
GTGTTACAATCCTCCCGGGACACCCGGTTGAGCCTTTCATGGCTTGCCTCCGTACAATGGTCTTGCTTTTTCCATTCTACCATGAGGCCGGGTGTCCTATTTGTTTATGAGATTAGACATATTTATTTAAACAATTTTCAACCAATTTCATACTACAGATATAGTATGATAGAGGGGTAAAATTTTATATAAGTATTGACAAATGTAATAAAATAATAGAATATAGAAATTATGGCATATTATAAATACATTGACAAAGAAGTAAATATTGGCCGGATTATGTATGGTGAATATGATGATGAATATTATTGTATAAGAGCCGTTTTTGAAGAAAACAATAAATTAACAGCCACAAATTTTATGGATTATGAATTTTTTGAATAACTTTTAAAAAAGCGCTGTATATCTTGTGCAAGGGATTCAGGGGTTTTACCTTCTGATTGAATCGTGATATGCGCTAAAGTCTTGTAGGCTTCAGCCCTTCGCTGATGAAGCTTTTTATGAGTTTCTTGAGGATTCGGGGTATCGAGAAAAGGCGGCAGTGATCCGGCGGCTTGTATCCGATGCCAAGCAGTTTCCGCCGAGACTTCAAGATAGACAATAAAAACCTTCGCGGTTTTCAGTTTCTTCAAAGCCGCTTCATTATCAATGATCCCTCCTCCGGCAGCCATAATTACCGGCGCTTTTCCTTGTCCGGTTTCCATAGATAAGAGGGTTTCCAGCGCCTCTGTTTCAGCCAGCCTAAAATATTCAGGACCTTCTTTATACAAGGTTCTGGGACTTTTACCTGTCCGCTGTTCAATCAGTTCATCAAGATCAATGAAATCACCGCTTGAGAGCTGCCCAAAGGCTCGTCCCGCAGTGGTTTTTCCCGCGTGTTTTGGTCCGGTGAGCAGTATAAAAGCATATTCTTGATTCATAGACTATACTTTACTAAAAGAATAGGTATAATACTAGAGATATGACAGGATTATGGGTCTTATTGCTCTTAATACTCATCGCGGCTTTGCCGGTTGTACCCGCCTATCTGTGGGTCAAGCATCAGGTTGCTTCTATGTCATTTCTGTGGTTTCTTTTATCTTTGCTGACTGGCGTGATTTCTCTCCTCCTAGCCGGAATCTTACAAACCATTTTTTTCTCTCTTTTCCCTTTTTTCCTTAATTATCATCAGGTTTTGGGGGAACCCAACAATGGAATTCAGTTTTTTACCACTTTTATCCAGATCGCACTGACTGAAGAAGCCGGACGCTTGGGGTCCCTGGGGCTTTTCTTTCGGCTTGGCGCTTATTTCAAAAAAATACCCCTTCCTGATCAGGAAACTTCTTGTATCCCTGTTTCTTTCGGCGCGGCTACAGGATTAATCGCTGGTTTAGGCTTCGGGATTATCGAAACCGCCTCGTACGGCGCGGCGAATATCAATATTGCGGTGCTTAGAGCCTTTACCGCCACCCCCCTGCACGGCGCTTGCGGCGCACGGGTAGGGATGGGAATCGTCATGTTCAGAGAAACCCCGGTACGGGGACTAGGACGTTTTCTTTCAGCCGTGGCTATTCACGGTATGTATAATGTTATGGTTGTCAGTCCCGGAATTCCTCAAGTTTTCCCGATTTTGATAGTCGCTGTAACCCTTATCGCCTCGATTCAAAGCATCAGACCTGCCCAAGGGCTTGATAAAACAAATACATGACTTACCAAGACTAGGCTCCCTT
Organism: Treponema sp.; assembly: GCA_031280155.1. GTDB lineage: Bacteria > Spirochaetota > Spirochaetia > Treponematales > Breznakiellaceae > JAITHW01. Next base: position 1,710 of record JAITHD010000179.1, read on the forward strand.
GTATCTTCATATATTCCGCCATACCTTGACTTTAACGTACAAGTCAAGTATTGTGATTATAAAAATCATCGTTGCGCCTTATACCCATAAGCTAAAGGCTTGAGTTGTACGGCGGACAGGATAATTCAGTATGAAAAACAAATATGTGCGCCATCTGGATAAATTGCTTTTTATAGTAGCGGTTCTTGTGCTGCTCCTCAGTAATACCGTCAAAATCGGTAAAAAAAAAGTCATAAAGGCAAACAGCGTTACCTTAGTATTCTCTCAATGGTGGCAGGACGAACTGGAATACCGGGTCTTAGAAACGCTTATCGCGGAATTTGAAAAAACTCATCCGGGAGTTACCGTCAAATTGGATAACCGCTCATATCATGAAATGGAAGACCTGATCCTTAATGGCTTGAATGATAAAATCGCGGGCTTTACTGAAAACTTTTTTACTGCGGATATTCTTGCATTAGATTCCCGCTGGCTTTATGGACTTATTCAAAACGATATGCTTGAGCCTTTGACTCGGTACAAAGAAGCCTCAGATTTTATCCCTGCATTGCAGCCTACTGGTCAAGAAAACCTCTATGACGAGTGGACTTTTCCGCTGGTGTCATTTATGGCTCCCCTTTTTTACAATATTGATGTGCTGTCTGCCGCAGGATTTGATCGTCCCCCTAAAAATAGGACTGATCTGATACGGTACGCCCGAGAAATTACCGATCCCGCAGCGGGACGATACGGTATAGGCCTGTCTTTGAGTCAAGGAGACCCTCACGGAGTATATTTAGATATCTATTCCTGGATTTGGGCTTCCGGTACGGTAATCATAAACCAAGGCAAACCTAACTTTACTGCTCCCGAAGTAGTTGACACCTTAGAATTTCTCAATAATTTGTACAACGAAAAGATATTAGCCCCGGAAAGTTTTTCAAAAAGCCGGGAACAGAAGCTGGAAGAATTTATCACCGGCAAGATCGGTATGATGATCGCTTCAGTACAGGATATTGAGATTATCCGCAAACGGATGGGAGATCGAGGTTTCGGCATTACTACTATTCCAGGTCCTGACGTGTATCTGGGAAAGCCCGCTTTTGGCTTAACCAACTGGTACGCCGGCATTTCCCGAGAAAGCAAGCACAAAGCACTAGCCTGGGAATTTGTTGATTTTCTTGCCAAACAAAGCCCGCTTTTAGCCGCCGGGTCCCACGCGGTACCGGGAAGCGGAAATGGGCTTGAAGAGTATTTAAAAGGAGATTCGTTTTATTCCAAAGCCTACAATATATATGAAGGGGGCAATGGAATTCAAGAATTTACCGGCTATCCAGCGGTGCATGTGCTTGATTTCATTGTTCGGGAAGAAGTGTATAATATGCTGCACTGGAATCAGTCGGCTCAAACGACAGCGGAAACGATTCAGCAGCGATGGGAAGAGGTGTTTCAAAATGCGCTTCGCTTTGGGAGTTAAAAACAGAACTATAACCTGAGGTCTGCGGCGCTGATACAGAAAAAACAAAATCCGCAGTAATCTGCGGATTTTTTCAAGGTTTCTCAAACCTTAGCCGTACATAGCGATCATAACCCCTGCGGCAATGGCGGTGCCGATAACGCCGGACACGTTCGGTCCCATAGCGTGCATCAGCAGGAAGTTGCCGGGGTCATATTCCAGACCCACCCGGTTGGAAACCCGGGCAGCCATAGGCAC
>JAITHD010000231.1 GCA_031280155.1 Treponema sp.
TATATACCTAACGCCGCAGGTCTGTCAATGGGGAATCTATGGTGCTGTATGTAAACAGAGTCTACAGATTACCAAAAGCGCCGTAAAGCCCCTGCCTTGAGGCATGGGGATATAAGGCGCACAGCCTGTGATTGACGTTCCCGCCTTTGGAGGTTATACTTTCTACATGGATTATACAACGATGCATCCTCGAGACCTAAGGGCGCTTATTCGAGAGGGAAAAATTATCAAACCCGCTTCAGGTATGTGCAGGGGGTACGCCCAGGCAAACCTTGCGGCTCTGCCCGCTGAATATGCCTATGATTTTTTGCTGTTCGCCCAGCGAAACCCCAAAAGCTGTCCCATCCTTGAAGTCAGCGACAAAGGCGGCAGGCTCTTAAAGTCGATTGGGTCTAACGCTGATATAGCCCGGGACATTCCCAAATACCGAATCTACAAAAACGGAATTCTTGAAGGCGAATACCCAGAGGCAGTCCAATTCTGGCGCGACGATTTTGTGAGTTTTTTAATCGGCTGTAGTTTTTCGTTTGAGGCGGAAATGATCGCAAATGAGATTCCGGTGCGCCACATAGAAGAAGACAAAAATGTACCCATGTACGTCACGAATATCGACTGCGAACCAGCAGGCGTTTTTTTTGGAAAAATGGTCGTGAGCATGAGACCGATTCCGCAGGAACTTGTCGTAAAAGCCGTGAACGTAACCGCAGGTATGCCCCGGGTTCACGGTGCGCCTGTACACATCGGGGATCCCCAGAGGATCGGAATCATGGATATTTCCAAGCCTGATTTCGGCGACTCCGTAACTATCAAGCCCGGTGAAACCCCTGTGTTCTGGGCCTGCGGCGTAACTCCCCAGTCAGCGATCATGAGCGCAAAGCCGTCAATAGCAATCACCCACGCCCCTGGATATATGTTCGTCACAGATATTAAAAACACACTCCTGAAATACTGAAGAAAAAATACGCCGGACTCCACGGAATCAAGCGGCAAGCCTGACCGGGAGGGTACGGCAGCCCTAAGAGTGTACGTCCCCGCAGAGGACGCCCCAAACCAGAGTATTTCTTAGCGTCCCAAACAGGTTCCCACAGCTTCGGCGGTATTCAGCATATAATGATCCAGCGGTACAGCTTTTACCTTTCCCGCAGGAACGCTTAGGTCTACTGACTGAATCTCATTATGCACCAACCCAAGCATTCTGCCGTATTCTCCTTGGGCAAGGAGATCCGCTGCCGCAGCGCCGAGACTCGTAGCCAGCACCCGATCCGAGGCGCAGGGAATTCCTCCCCGCTGTACATAGCCTAATACTGTGGCTTTTGCGACCATGCCGGTTTCTCCCTCGATTTCGTGGGCTACTCGATACCCAATAGAGGGAACCGCCGTCTGTTCTCGGTAGCGTTTGCGTTCTTTTTTTTCCATTTCCGCTTCTTCTATAGATAAAGCCCCTTCCGCTACGACCACAATAGAAAAATGTTTGCCGTTTTGGGCCCGCCGTACCAGATGCCTCCCAATGGCTTTAATATCATAGGGAATCTCCGGCAGCAGGATCACATCGCCGCCTCCGGCAAGTCCCGCATAAAGCGCAAGCCATCCGGCTTTATGCCCCATAAGTTCAATGATCATAACCCGATTATGGCTGTGAGCAGTAGGGTGAAGCCGATCTATAGCCTCAGTCCCAATCGCAAGGGCTGAATGAAACCCAAAGGTCAAATCTGTACCGACTATATCATTATCAATAGTCTTGGGCAGTCCTATCACATTCAGTCCTTCCTGAGAAAGCAGATACCCTGTGGTATTCGTGCCGTTTCCCCCAAGCACTACCAGACAATCCATGTTGAACTTATGGTAATGTTCTTTAATCGCTTCCACTTTGTCCCTGCTGAAATGGTCGTCATAGACGCTTCCCTGAGACTTAAAGGGCTTTTCTCTGCTGGCTCCCAGAATTGTTCCCCCAGAGGTGAGAATCCCGGAAAAATCTTGAGGCGTGAGAAGCCGGATATCTCCGTCAATAAGCCCTCGGTATCCATTAACAATGCCCAAAATAGTCATGTTATACTTGTCGTATCCGGCTCGACACACCCCTCGTATGGCTGCGTTCAAGCCCGGACAATCGCCGCCGCTGGTCAAAATCCCAAAGGTCTTTGTCGCGGTTTCCCGAATAGTTCCCATAAAAGCTCCTTATATCCTGGGACTCTTAGTTCCCTCAGAACGAATCAAATAACCTCCGAGGACGATTCTTATTCTGATTATACCGGCGGAATCCTATGTTGAAATAGCGTTCAGCCTCAAGCGAAGACGGCGGACCATGACAGGGCAGTATCGTAAAGTCTCCAAAGAGGGAAAATATCTTGCTTTGGAGCGCGTTCATCTGGGTAGCGGCGCTGTAGGCGCTTGAGGTATACCCTACTAAGCCGGCGCTCAACACATCCCCGGTAAAAAGAATATGACCGAACCTAAAAACCACTGAATCCGGCGTATGCCCCGGCACCGTCATCACTTCAAACCGAAAAGGTCCTATGTCGAGGAAATCCTTATCCCGAATCATGACGGTTTTATACCCATATATATTCTGATTCACCGCGAAAATCTCGGTGTTATATATCCGTTTGAGGCTTTTTATGCCCTGAAGTTTGGTATGATCATGGGTAACAAGCACTCCGAGCAAGCTATACTCATTATCTTCTATAAATTTCAGGATGCTTTCATCCAGATATCCGGGATCAATGATGACCGCCTCATGCGGCGCGGCTCGATCCTTAAAATCCGTACCCAGAATATAACAATTATTAAACGTATTAGAACAGCAATGACCGTATACGTTCACCTGCAGCGTCTTGTCTTCATTCAATAAGTTCATATATTGCTTTCTGTGTATTGGTTAATCTGAAAGAAACGTCTTTTTGACGGCTGTCAATAAACATAACCATCGGCACATTGCAGTTCTTAAACGTAACTTGTTCAATAGCGGTATCAATAAACCTGCTATGAGACAGATCCGAATCATCGAAACTACAGTCCAGGATCAGACTGCCGTTGTAGTTGACGCTTACCAGTTCCGAATCTTTAAAAGACGTGTTCCGTATTCGAGAACCCGCGAAAGATACGAATTGCAGATTGGTATGCGTAAATTTGCAGTCAAAGAAATCAGTAAAATCAAAAAAAACCATCCGCATAAACGTATCGGCAAAAGAACAGGAAGCGAAACTCGCTTTTCTGAAATTACACTCATAAAAAGAATATCCTGAAAAATCTATATCTTCAAAATGCAATCCCGGAGCGTTCAAATCCTTTATGGTTTTCCGCTGGTGCATCAACGCCGCCAGCCGGGATGCTTCTTCCGCCGGATTTGCCGCATGAATCGCGCAGAGCTGAGAGCCGGTAATCGCGGCGCTCCCGCAGCCGGCTTCACAAGGAATTATCGTAAACATAAGGTCTCCCCTACAATCTGATTATCCGCGCGTTGGTCAAGGTCTCAGCGCCGTTCTCGGTGAGGAGAATATCGTTTTCCAGACGGCAGCCGCCGTGAGCCATGTCGTAAAGTCCCGGCTCAAGCGTAAAAATCATACCCGGTTTTAGAATCCAGTTGTTGTCTTTCCGATTCCGTATCATAGGAAACTCATGAGCTTCCAGCCCAATCCCATGCCCCAAGGCGTGGGGCATTTTCTTTTTCGCGTTGCTGAAAAGCCGGTCCACCCCAGCGGCGATGTCCTTTGTCGGGATTCCGCTCTGTACCTGGGACAGAGCGGAACGATATGCCCGCTCGGTAAGGGTGAGCATTCTTTCTTGGGGTTTTGTCAGAGGCTCTTTGGCAAACGTCAAGGTAACGTCACTGGTATAACCGAAGCAGGACACCCCAAAATCTAATATCGAAAGTCCTTTAGTAGCGAAATCTCCCATAGTATATGCAGGAAAGGGATGAATTCCGTAACTTCTTAGGGGACCTGCCGCAAGAGTTTCAAAACCTACGCCTTCACAGCCTCGTTTCCGACATTCAGCCTCAATAAAAAGCGCCGCAGCTCCTTCGGTTTTGAGTTTTCCCGCTTTGGCGTTTTTTTCCAGCAGATCAATAAGCTCGTTAGTAATCCCTGCAATATGCCGGTAGATTTCGATCTCTTCAGCGTCTTTAATCGCCCGTAATGTCTGAATCTCCGCATGAACGCCGTTGTTCCGACAAAGCACATCAAAATCAGCAATAGCTTCAAGATATTCCAAAAAAATCGGATACGGCGTAACCGGCGGAATTTCTATCTTAGAACCCGCAGAAATGTTAAAGAACTCCAACGCTGCTTTGAGGGCTATAATAGGCTTTCGTTCAAAATCATTGTAGGGAATCAGGCTCTCAACATCGCTGAAGATAAACGCCAAATTCATGTCCCAGGGTATCAGCAGCGACCCGCAGAGCGAAACCGACGAGAGAAACAGTAATCCGTCTCCGGGAAAACCGGTTATCCAGCGAATTCCGGGATCCCGCTGGTCTTCGGTATGCTGGAACATCACCATCGTGATGCCCTCTTCCGTCATCCAGGCATTGATTTTTTTTCGGCGTTCTTCATAAACATTCATAATTTGAAAGCCTCCGTTCGGGCTTCAAGAACAGCGTTTGTTTCGGCGTTCCGTATCCAAAAGTGAGGAATAAACCGGAATACTCCGTTTTCGTCAGGACGATGGATACCAGCTCCCTGTTTGGTAAAAGTTTCCACGATTTGATCCGCTTTTTCAGATTTCTTTGCGGGAGGAAAGGTAAAGAAAGGCATGGTAAATAGCGCCGCCTTTTTACCAAGGAGTTCAGTCCCAGGTCTTTCAAGCTCGTGTATACTGTACACACCGTCTCCCGCTTCAGCCATTGCTTTACCCGTCGAATCAGTAGGTTTTATTATGGTATCCCTTCGCATATCAATCATTTGTCAGAATCAGTATGAAGGATATGAGAATATCTTGTCAAGGAACCGCAGATGCCGAGTCCCCTTGACAAACTTGATTGTTCTAAAACAGAAAGCCCTGGAACTGGTTTTTTTTTAATTTTTTCTGATAAAATCGCTTGATCAAAAAATCATTAGTTTGTATATTTTTTTCGTTAGATTTTTAGAAAGTGATTTACTTCTAATAGTAGATAACTGGGAGCGTTTCATAATGGTATTTTCAGGGACAGGATATTGATCCTCCATTTTTATCTTAAATAAGGAGACCAAAAATGAAAAGAACAGACAGATGCGTTATCTTGGGGCTGTGTTGTATGGTATTGTTCGCCGGATGCAGCAAAAAAGATTCGTCCCCGCTGAACCGGAGTAATTATTTTGTTACGGTATTGACAGGTCCTACCAGCGGCATCTACTATCCTATCGGCGGCGCTTTTTCCTCTTTCATCCGCAGTTTGGGTTACAAAACCTCGGCAACCGCTGCCGGCGCTACTGTGGAAAACATCAACGCCCTGATATCCGGTCAGGGAGAAATGGCTATCGCTATGGCCGACGCGGTTATTCAGGGGGTTGAAGGTTTTGGCGCCTTCGAGGGCAAACCCAAGTCAACAGATCTGCGGGCAATATAATACAGGAGGAAACGAGGATGCTATGCCTCGATGGTCATAATGGATAACCTATTAGGCAACTACGCGGCTATGGCTGAGGGAATCGCTCATGCCTGTAGGTATCCTTATTCTTTTCTTGCGGAAGAATGGGAGGATATACGCATTTGGCAAGGCCTGGTTCGGGGCAGGGTTTTTGAACTTTTGTCTTATAATCCGCCGAAACAGGGGCTTAATCCTTGGACTTTTGAATCCTTTGAATATGACGGGCTGCATATAGAATTGGTCTCATGGGATCAGCCCTATGGTCCGCCGACAGAAGCGTATTTTTTAAAACCTCTGCCCTCTAATACGCCTGCCAACAAAAAACTACCCGCAGTGGTAGCGCTTCATGATCACGGAGGCTTTAAGTATTACGGCAAGGAAAAACTTATTGCTTTACCGGAAGAACCGGAGATTCTTAGAGATTTTAAACTTCGGTGTTATCAAGGGGTTTCTTGGGCAAGCCGACTGGCGAAACAGGGCTATGCGGTATTAGTACCGGATATATTTCTTTGGGGTTCCCGGAAAATGATCGCTGAAGCGGTTCCGTCAGATTTTACTAAGGCTCTAAAGGGAAAAGCCCCAAAGACCCGAGAATACATCGATGCCTACCATGACTTTTGCCGAGACTACGAAACCATAATAGCCAAATCCCTCTTTATGGCGGGGACTGCCTGGCCCGGGGTGATGGTATACGAAGATATGCGGGCGGTTGATTATCTTTTAACAAGAGATGATATTGACCCAAACCACATAGGTTGTGGAGGATTTTCCGGCGGAGGAGAACGAACCATCTATCTGACCGGTCTTGACAGCAGGATCACTTGTTCTGTTTGCGTATGTTTTATGACCACCTTTGCCCAAACCGTGAAACATAGTATTCAAAGTCATACCTGGATGTTTCATCTGCCGTATCTTTCCAAACTCTTGGACCTGCCTGATCTGGCATCTCTGTCCGGAGGAACCCCTCTGCTGGTTCAGTATGGTAAAGAAGACCCCTTGTTTTCTGACGATGGGAAACGAGAAAGCCAAGAAAAATTGTACAGGATTTACAAAAAAATGGGATTCCCTGAACGCCACGAGGGGCGTTTCTATGATGGAGGGCATCAATTTACCGTACCCATGCAGGACGAAGCGTTTAACTGGTTTGATCAGTGGCTGAAATAAGCGCTCGTTAGCGAAGACAAATGATCCCAGCAGATTGCTTTTTTCTTCCGCTATCAATATACTGAGTTTAGCATGAATCTTGAAGCCTTTATTCTTGGATGCGGGGGCATGATGCCTCTACCGAATCGGCATCTTACATCGGTACTGTTAAGGCGTGAAGGAGAACTGTTTCTATTTGACGCTGGAGAGTCAACCCAGATATCCTTTCGCAAGCTCAATCTCAGATGGAAGAAAATTTCCGTTATTTTTGTAAGTCATACTCATGCGGATCATGTTACGGGTATTCCGGGATTGCTTATGCTCTCTTCCCAAGTAGACCGAAACGAGCCGCTCTATATTATTGGTCCTCCTAAAATTGCTGAATACATAGAGAGTAACCGGCGGGTTTTAGATATGTATATCAATTACGAAATTGTGGTGAAAGAAATAACCGAACCCGGCATTGTATATCAAGGGGAGGGATTTCATATTCGGTGCTTTCCGTTACGCCATACAAAACCGTGCTTTGGATATACCTTTGAGGAAGATAAACGTCCCGGAGAATTCTACCCGGATAAGGCGCAGGCTCTGGGGGTGCCTCGAGGTCCTCTCTGGGCAAAACTGCAAGCCGGCGAAACCGTACAAACCAAAGACGGCGCTGAAGTGCCTCCAGAAGCAGTGCTGGGTTTTCCCCGAAGGGGCAGAAAGTTTTCTTTTGTCACCGACACCCTGGCTTTTCACGATATTATTTACGAAGTCGCCGGATCGGATCTGCTCGTATGCGAAGGTATGTTTATGCAAAACCTGATAGAAAGCGCCCGGGAAAAAAAGCACATGACCGCGGTTCAAGCGGCCCAGATCGCCGTAGAGGCTTGGGTAAAAAAACTTGCCCTTATCCACTATAGTCCTCGGTATACTGACCAAGACTTAAAGCAGCTTTTAAAAGAAGCGGTTAAGATATTCCCGTATACCGTACTCACAAGGGATAAAATGGTTTTTCCCATAGAGTATACGGATTAAACGATTCGGTTATGGGAAAAAGCGGAAAGGAGAAATAGCGCTGATTATGAAAGAGATCGACAAAGTATGATAAGCCTCAAAGGAAGCCGTAATTGATATAAAAGAACGCTATAGAGAAAGCTTTTCAATGATTGAGGAGTTTTTAGAGAAACGTGAAACGTCCTGCCTCACCTATGGAAGTGAGAACGTTTAAGCCCTTTTTCAGGCTTATACCGAGTATCGCGCCAATTCCCCATCCCTAACGACGGGACTCGGACCAGCATGATTTTGACCATAGGGACTATCCATGAAAGACTTCCCTGATAGGTTTTTTCCCGTTTTTCACTAACCTGGGGCTATGGCAGCGGGGGAATTTGGTTCTATGATGTTTTGCATTATTCATAGCAACTTTTTCAACCTCTCTGCCTCTTCCCTTCCCTTTATACTTTGTAAACACCTCCTCTTACGTCAAGACCTGCTGTAATTCGGCGCTTCCTGCGTAATAGATACGTCATGGGCGTGGCTTTCTTTGAGCCCTGCTGCGGTAATCTTGATAAATTTCCGGTACTGCTTTAACTCTTGTATATTCGTACAACCGCAGTATCCCATACCTTTACGCAGTCCTGACACGAGTTGATGCAGGTAATTCCGCAGTTCTCCCTTGTAAGGAACCCGCCCTTCAATGCCTTCCGGCACCGGCTCTTCATCTTTGGTAATCTGATACCGATCCCCAGCGCCGTCTTTGATGGCTCCCAGGCTTCCCATACCGCGGTATTCCTTGTATATCCGTCCGTCAAAGATGATCTCTTTACCAGGGGCTTCTTTAAGTCCCGCAAAGAGATTGCCGATCATCACAACACTGGCGCCTGCTCCTATGGCTTTGGTGATATCTCCAGAAAACTTGACGCCCCCGTCGGCAATGATGGGAATACCCATTTTAGCGGCTTCTTCCGCACAGTTCCAGACTGCGGTAAACTGCGGCACTCCTATCCCCGCGACAATACGGGTGGTACAAATAGAACCAGGACCGATGCCTACCTTAACCGCATCTGCTCCTGCCTCAATAAGCCGGCGGGTTCCCTCTTTAGATGCTACATTTCCTCCAATAACCGGAATTCCAAAGTGTTTCTTGATTCCTGTCACTGCATCTATCACATTTTTTGAATCTCCGTGGGCTGTGTCCATAACCACATAATCAACTTTGGCGTTTTTAAGGAGGGGAAGCCTGATTTGGTAATCTTGAGGAGAAACCGCAGCCCCTACGATGAGACGCCCTCCCTTATCAGTTGCCGCTTGAGGAAAACGGTCGTGTTTTTCCATATCTTTAACGGTAATAAGCCCATTAAGCCGGCTGTCAGCATCTACAACCGGCAGTTTTTCAATACGGTGGTTCGCAAATTTTTCCCGAGCCCCTGACACCGAAGGCTCTCCCTCCACCACTATCACAGTATGCTGCATCACGTCCTTCACTGAAAGAGAATCGTCTTGGCAAAAACGAAGGTCCCGATTGGTAACGATCCCTATGACATGACGATCAGCATCTAAAACCGGCATTCCCGATACATTGAATCGCTCCATGAGGAGTTTAATGTCCTTAACCAGTGCATTTTCTCTGACCGTAACCGGTTCATCAATGATCCAGTTGAGATATCGTTTAACATTCGCTACCTGATGAGCCTGCTCTTCAGGGCTTAGGTTTCGATGAATAACTCCAGTTCCCCCTTCCAGAGCAATAGCAATAGCGAGTTTTTCTTCTGTTACAGTATCCATCGCCGCAGACATGATAGGTACATTGAGTTTCACCTCAGCGCAAAGCGTGGTTTGGACATCGCAATTTTTCGGCAGGATATCCGAATATCCCGGGGACAATAGGATGTCATCGTAAGAATAGGCTTCATCAAACATGAAATTCCTCCTGATTCATGCAGGCTCTATATTTTTCAGCGATACTTTTGGCTTTTTTTACTGAAAGCCCTCGATATTGTTCTGGTTTCTCAAAAAATGAGCGTCCTTGAGCAGGCTCCTGGATAAGTCCAAGTTCGGTGAGTTTTCCTGCTATCCGATCAAGGACTGCGGGTTCTTTGGACAGGGCTTGCGCGAAATCAAGCTGTTCCCGTTCAGCAGTCAACGTAATCTGACGGATCACTTCATGCGCGTCAGAAACGCCGGTTTCCGCAAGCAGAATATACGCGGGTTCTGCCATCACTCCTCCGGGAATCCCTGAAGAACCTCGAAGATTGGCAAGAAGCCGTTCTCGATCCGCCTCAAGCCCTATAATGACTGAACTCATACGGCTCACTGCAAGACAGAAACCAGTCACATAATCAGCAATGAACCGCTGGCTCGCTGAATTGGAGAGATCCCGCTGATGTTCGCTTATCTGATCCATAAAAAATGTCGTCACTCGGGGCATAAAAGTTTTCCAAAGGCTTTTGACATGCTCTGAATTCCAGGGATTCCGCTTTTGAGGCATAGTGGAAGAACCGACTTGATCCGCCCCAAAGCCTTCCCGAAGCTCCCCAATTTCAGTGCGCTGAAGATTACGGAGATCATCCGCAAGATTAGCGATAATCCCAAACGCAACGTTGTATTCTAAAAGCAGTCTAAGGAGATACTCAGGCTCTACCAGCTGGGTCGAATGTTCTGACGCTTCCAGTCCCAGTTCAGCGAGGTAGCGTTGTTCCAGTTCTTCTGGGTCCTGCACAATCATACTCGTCGCATTATACGCTCCTACCGCGCCGGCAAGTTTGCCTTTGAGTTCGCGAGAAAGCCGAGCGATTTCAAGGATAGACTTCCCCAGCCGGGAAACGTATTCCGCAAAGGCAAACCCCACCGTGATAGGCACCGCGTGTTGCCCATGGGTACGTCCTACTTGAGGAGTTTCCGCTTCTTTGTCCACAAAATCGCAGAGCAGGATTTCTAATTTTCGCAACAGCGGAAGGGCTACCTGCTGGGTTGCGCCTTTCATTCTGAAAGAAAGGGCTGTATCCAGAATATCCACGCTGGTAGCCCCTAGATGCACCAGTGGAGCTATTTCAGATGGAACCTTTCTTTTCAGTACATTCACCAAAGCTCGAATGTTATGCCTTGTTTTTTCTTCTTCTTTATACACTTCCTCGGGATCTACCGAAGCGGCGGCGTTTTCAAGAATCTCTCTCAAAGCAGGGGTTAAACCCTCCCGTACCGCAAGATGTGCACTAATCAGCGCTATCTCAGCCTTAACGCAGGAACCTACTGAGGCTTCTTCAGAAAGCCAAGGGACTAACCTATTAAATAGTTCTTGTTCAGAAATAGAATAACGATGATCAATAGGAGAAATATTGCGGAAAATTGTTCGTACTTCCATACGTGATAATGCCATACTTGTTTTTTATTGTCAATCTCTTGAAACCCGGTTTTGAGATTAATTATTCGTCCTCCAAAATACTCGTCCGGATTTTGTACAAAGATCTGTTTAACCTGCCCTGTCAAGTTCTGTAACTCACCGGCTGTCAACATCGCGGTGAATTATGAGCAGGCAATAAGCTATTAAATGTTCTAAAACGCTGTTTACCAACGTTTTATTACGTCTTATATCCTAGTTTTAGGATATAAGACGGCTTTTTGCAAGGGCTTATTTAGGCATTATAATGAAGAAACTTACCCGCCGGTTCAAAGACGGATCAGTATTCCCAAACGGATAGCCTCCGCCTGCGCCAGTGAGAATAAGCCGTTGGCGGTCTACTCCGTAATACGTCACCAGAAAATCAGCTGCAATTTCCGCGCGCCGTACACTCAAAGGTTTGAGACTGCCGGTTTCCTCCTCGGAAGTTCCTACTACTGGATTGGCGTGACCGTCTACTAAAATACGATATTGAGGATTTTCCATCAATAACTGGGCTACTTTGGTGAAGGTTTGAGAATTGCGTATCGCCATATCCGTACCAACTCCTTTAAGTTCTGCGCTGTTTGCGGAAAAAACAATATACAACGATTCGTCACTCTCTGATGTCTGAGGAAACGCCAATGCAACTACAAAAACAAAGACAGCCATAAAAAACGCCGTCTTCCTCCCAAAAATCATTCTAAAACTCCTTTTAGTGAATATTATAGAGCATCTGCTCTTCCCTGTATTATATTCTAAAGATTGAAAGTTTGTCCAGTAAATCTTTGTCCATCTCGGGATAAACCTATAAAAACACTTAATTGTTTATCACATAAGAAATTAAATATCTAAAACGCTGATATATAAGGAAATAAAATTTTTCACAGGATTATCTGCCTGATAAATAAGGCATGAAGGAAAAAACCTTCCTTCATGCGCCTATCTATATTACTGGGTTTATTCTTCTGCGGAGATTACCGTGATCCGCCCGTCCGTTTCCGGTACGATAGAATCTTCGGCTGCCTTAATCCACTCGATAAACACATAAGAGAGTAACAGGGAGGTATTAAAAGGCTCTTCCGCTTGGGTAAGGATTGTATACCCGTCTCCACCGTTCAGCAGATAATCGTTGGTGCAGAACCGATAAACCCGATCAGGATCAACCGGTTCACCGTGAATAGTCAAATCCTGAAGTTGTCCAGTACCGCTGGTATAATCAATCGTATACCGTACTTCCTTGGAAACCTGGGCCCATCCGCCGGCGCCCTGATGTATGGAAGCGATAAACTCGAAGAGTTCGATGATTTGCGATCCTTTGAGAGAAGCGATATAAAGGTAATTTTCAAAGGGAAGAATTGTGAGAATCTGTTCCCGGGTGACATCCCCAGCGGGAAGTTCAGTCCGCATATTGCCTCCATTATGGAAGGCAAAATCTACCTCTTGTCCGTAGACGGTCTGGAAGTACCAAACATTAGCGTCGCAAATCGCGTTCCCCAGGGCGGTTTCTTGCTTCCGAGTTAATCGATCTCCAAATTCAAAGGTTTCCGCCGCGGCGCCTACTATTTCTTTCAGACTTTCATTGGCTTTAGTGATATAGGGAGCCAAGGCGGTGCTGACTTCAGGATCGGGTCCAATCGGTATGGGCATCCAGTCAAATCCTATAAGCTGCCGGTCAATTACTGAAAGCCGTCCTGCGCCCAGATATTTTCCCCATTCATTGGCGGTAACAATGTAGGTATTACCCAATTTCCGAGCGACATCAAAATAAGAATGAGCATGACCGTCTACAATAATATCTATACCCGGCACCGCCGCCGCAAGTTCAAGAGAGGTAACATGATCCGGCGATTCTTGTTTGTCCCCAAGATGGGTAAGACCAATAATAATATCAGCCTTCTCTTGGTTTTTCAGAATGTCTACGATCTCTTTGGCGGCTTCAATTTCATCAACAAACACTATATCCGGATCCGGACTGGCTATAACCTTGGTACGCAGCGTTGTGATGCCAAAAACACCTACGGTAAATCCGTCATAGGCTTTGAGGATATATGGGTACCCAAGATAGTTCCCATCAGGAGTCTTGAGGTTAGACGTAACAATTGGAAACTCAACTTGCTGTCCTTGTTTCAGCAGCTTTTCCAAAGTTCCATCAAATTCATGATTTCCCAGAACTCCTACTTCATAACCCATCATATTATAAGCAAGAATATCCGGTTCCGCATCAAACATGTTGGAAAGGGCGCTCCCAGTATTCATGTCCCCGGCATCCATCAGCAGCACCTGGGGGAATATGGTTTTTGCGATTTTGACCATTGTCGCCCGTTCAGCAAGCCCTCCCCGACCGTTGTTGGGAAGAACCGTTCCATGATGATCATTCGTATGAAGCAATATCAGCTCATACGTTTTACCTGGAACCACAGTTCCAGTGGGCTTTACTCTTTTTGCCTCTGCTTCGGCTTCCGCTGCGGCGATTGCGGCGGCTTCGGCTTCCTCAGCTTCTTTCGCGGCTTGAGCCTGACGAGCGGCTTCTTCAGCCGCGGCTTTAGCCGCCGCCTGAGCTTCCAGTTCCTGCTGACGTTTCTGATACCGTCTGCTGAGCTCTTCTTCCGACATGGGACTTGCGGAAAGAAAACCGTTTCCCAAAACACAGAAAAGACCCATTGCCACTACTAAAGCAATACGTTTCATGTTGACATCCTTTCTATAAAAGTATATAACTAGAGTATAAAAATAATTCATTAACTTGTATATACCTTTCTGAGTTAATAAGGGAAAAAGAGCGCTGGATATGACAAGAAAAAATACGTTTGACAGTATGGGAATTATTTCAAAAAAATCATCCTCAGGCGTATACATATTTCCAGTGAAAACTGGATTGTTACAGCGGGCTACTCTTTTAAAACAGGGAAATGAGAACCGATCCTGTCAAAACGACGCAAAATCGTCTTCGGATGATAAAATTATTACCCCCGAAGACGTTCAGCAAATACAAACTCAAATAGATGAAATTATCCGTAAAAACCGGACAAATCAGTTAGATCGTCAAGGGGTTTCTCATAAAAATGAATTGGCTTTTCCCCTTATCATTAATGGGCTGGTACTTGTTATGTCTGTACTGGTTGTCCTGTGGATTAGCTACATAGTCAGCAAAGAGGAAGCGGATCTGGCGGACCAAAGAGGAGGTCTCTCGTCAGTCGAGGGACACCTTATCCAACGGCTGCGGCAGGACGCAAATTTTCAGCTTTCTGAAAAAGATCGGGAATTAGCCGAAGTCCGAAGACAACTGATGGACCTTGAGAAGGATCAAACCAATGTCTTGAATCAAATCGAAGTCCAGTATTCGGATCGGGAATCCGAGTTCCAGCGCTTGTTAGCGCAGGATGTTGCCGCTGAACGTCGGCGGCTTATTGCTACAGAAATTACCGCAGAACAACTGGATGAATTACTGGCATTATATGAACAGGAACGGTTTGCCTATTATCAAGAAGCATTAGCCAAATACCGGCAGCAGTTGAACGCGGAACGCCAGGAAGCGGAGTCGAATTATCAGCGGCTTTATAATCAGTATCAAAATAATATAAAGACTATTAATAATGAACGCCAAGTCATTCGGGCAGAATTCCAGCAGAAAGAACAGGAAGTTCGGATTGCCGGAGAAGTCCGGTTGGATCAGGTTCAGCAAAGCGTGCCGGAGGCGGCGGAAGCCCAGTCAACCCTGGCATCCTTGGAAACCCAGCGCCAGCAGATTCAGCTTGAAGAAAACCGGATTACCGGCATGTTTAATCAACTGAGGAACGCGCTTCAGCAGGAACGGTATAATGATGCGGTAAGCCAGTCGGAATCGCTGCTCCAATACCTTGAGGGAAGCCTTCAAGAGACGCCGGAAGCTCGGC
Source organism: Treponema sp. (assembly GCA_031280155.1). Lineage (GTDB taxonomy): Bacteria > Spirochaetota > Spirochaetia > Treponematales > Breznakiellaceae > JAITHW01. The sequence goes on from JAITHD010000231.1 coordinate 14,963, forward strand.
AGCGCCGGAGTCTGGACATGTATTTAGCTTCTTCATTAGCCCGGATAGCCCGGACTGAATTACACCAGACAGTAGAACGAAATCCTGAAATAGACGCGCTGAGAACCAGAGTTACTTCTTTGGAAGCGGAAAACGCCCAACTTACCCGCTTAAATAATGAATTATCTCTGGCTTTGGAACAAGCCCGGCAGCGGGAAGGAGAGATTACAGCCCTGCTGTCCCGAATTGCTCAAAACGAGCGGGAACTTACCAATCTTAATACTCGAATCATGCAGCTAGAACAGGAAAACGCCCGGCTTATTCTGGCAAACCAGAATTTGTCTCAGAATACAGATTCGGATTCCCAATATGAAACGCACCTGTCGGCGCTGACCAGTCGGATTGGACAGTTGGAACAAGAAAACGCCAAACTGAACCAGTTAAATACTGAATTGGGCGCTTTGACTGGAAAAATTACCCAACTGGAACGGGAAAATGCCAGACTCGCTCAAACAAATCAGGAATTAGCCCAAGCCGCAGATCGAACACGCCGAAATGAAGCGTCTTTGACTGCACGGATTACCCAGCTAGAGCAGGAAAACGCCCGATTAAACCGATTAAATCAAGATTTAACCCAAGCGTCGGTTCAAAATCGGCAGAATGAAGCGTCTATCGCGATGTTGACCAGCCGGATTGGACAGTTAGAAGCGGAAAACGTCCGGCTTACTCAGATTAATCAGAATGTATCTCAAAATTCAGCGGCTGAAAGACAACAGCGGCAGACGGATATCGCAGCCCTTAACAATCGGATTACTCAGTTAGAAACAGAAAACACTCGGCTAACCCAATTAAATCAGGAATTCGCTCGCAATCCGGCTCCCCCAGCAGGGGGACAACAAAATCAAGAGGATCTAACGGTTCTTAACAATCGAATCGCTCAGTTGGAGGAAGAGAATATCCGGCTTACTCAAGCAAATCAAGGGTTGTCCCAACAGACAATAGACCAAGCGCAGCAGCATAAAGCGGATACTGCGGATCTTAGTAATCAGATTACCCGACTAGAAACGGAAAACACCCGGCTTATTCAAGCAAATCAGGAATTAGCTCAACAGGCAACCGCCCGAGGACAACAAAATCAAGAGGACCTAGCGGTTCTTAACAATCGAATCGCTCAGTTGGAGGGAGAGAACACCCGGCTTGCTCAAGCAAATCAGGAATTAGCCCAGCAAACGCCGCAAGCGCCTAAGCCCCAACAAGACGCCCCGGATCTTACTAATCAGATTAGCCGATTGGAACAGGAAAACGCCAAACTGAACCAGACTAATCAGGAGTTGTCCCAACAGGCAGCAACCCAGGATCAGCAGCGCAAAGCGGATGCCGCGAATCTTACTAATCGGATTGGACAGTTGGAACAGGAAAACGCCAAGCTGAACCAGACTAATCAGGAATTATCCCAAAAAGTAGAAAAAACCAAGGATCTGCCGGATGAAAAACAAATTCAAGCAATGATTCGGGCTGGTCATAAAGAAGGAATAGCCAATGTAACCAATATTTTGGAGACCAGTTTAAGGATTCCAACCGAAGAAAGCCGCAAAAAATATCTGGAGGGTATAAAACCGCGATACGCGAATGAACCAGATATACTTTCCTTTATAGAACTGCTTATTACACGATTATAGGTGGGTCTGTGCAAAACGATACATTATCATTGTCCGGCATTACTGACGAAGATGTTCAGCAAATACAGGCTCAAATAGCGGAAATTATCCATAAAAACCAGATGGGCTTGCCGGATGCTCATAAAACGATTGTTCATAAAAATGAATTGGCTTTTCCCCTTATCATTAACGGGCTTGTACTTGTCATATCCGCGCTGATCATTGCGGGCATTGCGTACCTAGTCAGCAAAGAAGAGGCGGACATGGCTGATACAGGCAGCGCTTTCGCTTCAGTGGAAGGGCAGCTGATCCGTCAGTTACGGCAGGATGCGGATTTACAGCTTTCTGAAAAAGATCGGGAATTAGCGGAAATCCGAACACAACTCGACCAGCTTGAGCGGGAGCAACGCAGAGCTTTAAAAATATTTGAAACCCAGTATCTGGATCGGGAATCAGAGTTCCAGCGTTTATTGGATCAGGATGTTGCCGCTGAACGCCAGCGGCTTATTGCTTTGGAAATTTCTGAAGAAAAAATAGATGAATTTTTAGAGTCCTATGAAAAAGCCCGATTTATTTATTATCAAGGAGAATTAGCCGCATATCGGGGGCAACTGGATACGGAACGGAGGCTTACAGAGGAAAATTATCAGACCCTTCACAATCAGTATCAGAATAATATCAAGAGCCTCAACGCTGAACGTCAAATCATTCAGGAAGAATTACGCCAACGGGAACAGGAAATCCGGATTGTCCAGGAAACCCAGGGTAATCGGTCCCAGCAGACTGGATTGGAATTAGAGCAAGCTCAGACCGCGTTATTCTCGTTAGAAGCTCAACGCCAGCGGCTCCAGCTTGAAGAACATCGGATTACCGGTATGTTTAATCAGGTACGGAATGCGCTTCAGCAGGAACGGTATCTTGACGCGATAAGTCAATCGGAAATCTTAATCCAGTATCTTGAGGAAATGGGGCAAATGTATCAAGAAAATCAGCAGCGGCGGATATTGGACATCTATTTAGCCTCTGCTTTGACCCAGTTGGCAAGAACTGAATTGAACCGAACCATGGAACGTACTGCTGAGAATCGGTATACTGAAGAATGGACCGCGGAAATAAATACGTTGAGAGCTAGGGTTGACGCATTGGAACAGGAAAATATCCGAATTACCCAACTGCATACAGAATCGGAAATCGCCAATCGCAGCCGTCTAAGCCAGTTGGAAGCGGAGAATCTTCGTTTAAGTCTGCTCAACCAGACAAACCAGCCTACAGCCTCAATCGAGGATCAACGCCGCCGTTATGAAGCGGAGCTCGCAAATTTGACAGGACGAATTGCTCGGTTAGAAACGGAAAACACTCGGCTTGCCATGACCAATGAAGATCTCCTTCAAGGAGCGGCACTTCAGGAGCGTCAGCGTCAAGCGGATAGTACCGCCGCTAATTTCCGTATTACCCAGTTGGAGGGCGAAAACGTTCAACTGAACCGGTTATATCAAGAAGCCTCCCAAGCCGCAGACCAAAACCGCCGGATTGCCGGGCAATTAACAACCATGACCAGCCGGATTCCCCAGTTAGAAGAAGAAAACCTCCGATTGAGCCGGTTACTCCAAGATTTAGCTCAAGTATCAGCACAGAATCGTCACTATGAGGCGGAACTATCAGGTTTAACCAGCCGGATTGCCCAGTTGGAACGGGAAAACGCCCATTTAAACGAGTCCCATAATGCGTTATCCCAAGATTCACGGCAAAATGAAACAGAACTGTCCGGTTTAACCAGCCGGATTGCTCAGTTAGAACAGGAAAACGCCCATTTAAACGAGGCTTATCACGGGTTGTTTCAGGATTCTCAGCAAAACGAAACGGAATTGTCTGGTTTACTCCGCCGGAATACCCAGTTGGAACAGGCGATTAGCCAGCTAAATCAGACTCAGGACGCAATGATCAAGGCTGGTCATAAAGAAGGCGTCGCTAACGTAATGAATATTTTGGACACCAGTTTACGGGTTCAAGATCAGGAGATTCGACGGAAGTATCTGGAGAACATGAAACCTCGCTATTTTGGCGAACCTGACATAATTGCTATTATTGACTTGCTGATCTCCCGGCTATAATTAAAGAGGAAAAGGCTCTCACCGTTCCGGTTTAGCTGCGGTTTTTAGTTAATAATAACTAACGGTAAGCATCTCCGGGGCCCGTTGCTGCGGGTCTTAAACCCATAGCAGCCCTTTTTGGAAGCGGAATATATTACTTCCGAGTAATTCTCTGAACATTACCGATTTGCCGTTCATTGATCTCCCGCACTATTTCAGGATCAACTTTATAACGTCGATCCATATCAAGAAGCCCGTTGATTTCTTGCTGTACATCCGTAATTTGGGTATAGCAATAGCCGCAAACCTTATCAAGTTTCTTAATTGCCGAGGTGACCGCATCAAAACGTTTAATAAACGCTTCTTTAGTATTTACCTTGTTGCCGTAACCCCAACCGGATTCGCCGTTATTGAAGGCAATACCCCCAAATTCACTGATGATGATAGGTTGCCCGCGATATGCGTAATGTTCGGCAAAAGCGGACTTATCCGCATTGTGGTAGCAACGGTTATTGAGAATATCCTCAAAGTGTTCCAGATACCGATCAAGAAGATTTTCCCCTAGTTCCTCATAATCATGAAGGGTAATGATATCCGATACGGTATGTTCCCAGCCGTCATTGACAATTACTGGACGATACTTGTCGTAGGATTTGGTAAGGTGATAAATCGCTTCAGTAAAATGCTGCTGAGACCTGTTGGTTTTAACCGCAGGTATACCCCAGGATTCATTAAAGGGGGTCCAAGTGATAATAGATGGATGGTTGTAGTTTTGCCGAAGTATTTCCAGCCATTCTTGCGTAAAATTACGCGCCGACTGATCAGTATACTCATAAGCGGCAGCCATTTCACTCCATACCAGTAAACCTTTTACATCCGCCCAGTAAAGGAATCGTTCATCTTCTATCTTTTGGTGTTTTCTTACTCCGTTATAGCCCATAGACAGGATTTTATCGATATCGGTTTTCAGCGCTTCCTCATGAGGAGGCGTCAGATGACTGTCTTTCCAGTAGCCCTGATCCAAAATGAGCCGCTGATAGAGGGGAGCGCCGTTGAGGAGTATATACTGACCGTCAATACGGATTTCCCGCATACCAAAGTAGGAAAACACCTCATCAACTGGATTTCCGTCTCGCAAAAGACGGAAACTTATATCATAAAGATACGGATGTTCTGGAGTCCATGCAAGGATTTGCCATTCACCTACCAGAGGGGATCTGACATCCATCTGAAGGCTCAAAGTATCTTTGGATACCGGAACTTTGAGCGCGGTAAGAGGTGTATTGTTATACCCAATCGAAACCTCCAATTCCAGATTGGTCGGATTCTGTACGCTCATGATCCCCTGGATATCCAAGACTCCTTCTGAAAAAAGCGGCGTCAGCTTAACTTCTTTAATATATTCTTCCGGTACATACTCAAGCCAAACAGTTTTCCATATTCCTGTGGTCTGGACATACCAGCAACCGAAATTATGGTCTATCCATCGTTGTTTGCCTCGGGATTGGCTCAGACTGCACGAATCCCAGACTCGAACTGTGAGCGTATTTTCGCTGGGCTGTACAAGGTCAGTTATATCGAAAGAAAAACGGGAATATCCTCCCTCATGGCATCCTGTGTAAGTACCGTTCACCCAAACTTCGGTACGGTAATCGCTGCCTTCAAAGTGAAGCAGTATCCG
>JAITHD010000247.1 GCA_031280155.1 Treponema sp.
TCTAAAAGGAGAAGAGCGCATTTCGGTTCACCTTTTGCGGGTAAGTGATTCTGCGCGAGAGACCTTATGAAACGAAAAGGATTGATTCTTTGCGGCGGCTGGGACGGACACGAGCCGAAACTAGTAACTGAGCGGTTCAAGAATTTTCTTGAATCTAAAGATTTTGAAGTTTCCGTCGTTGATACAACGGATGTACTTCAGGATAAAGAGCGGCTTATGGCGTTAGACCTCTTTGTGCCGGTTTGGACTATGGGGCAGGAGCTTCCTAAGCCATATATTGAACCCCTCCTTGAGGCTGTAGGTTCAGGAGTGGGCATTGCGGGGTGCCATGGCGGGATGTGCGACGCTTTCAGAGCTAATGTGGCGTGGCAGTTTCTCACCGGCGGCAACTGGGTAGCCCATCCAGGGTCTGACGGCACCCGTTTTCGGGTGCATATTACAAGCAGTTCTAATCCTCTCACCGAGGGGATCAAGGATTTCGACGTAGTATCAGAGCAATATTATCTTCATGTGGATCCGGTCAATGAGATTCTCGCGGCTACACGGTTTCCTACAGTCAAATGGTATCATTCGGCTAACGGCGAAGTAGACGTCCCTGTGGTTTGGACTCGGCGCTGGGGGCATGGACGAGTTTACTACAACGCTTTGGGGCATCATAATGATGTGTTTGATATTCCTGAAGCATGGGAACTGATGAAACGAGGGCTCCTCTGGGCTGCGGAAGGCAAGCGTATTGCAGTAGAGAAAGGGCTTTCAGCAGATGAATTCAAAAGCGATAAAGGGATGTATTGATGAAAAAACAGCGCATCGGTATTGTGGGAATCGGTAAGATAAGCGGAATCTATTTACAGAATCTTACCGGACTGTTCGGTAAACGCCTTATTGTCAGCGGAGTAACGGATCTTATCGCTGAACGAGCCGCTAAAGCCGAAGAAGAATATCAGGTTCCTCATATTCAGAAGACCCAAGACCTATTAAACAGTCCAGACGTGGATATTGTACTCAACCTAACCCAGCCTCAGCACCACCATGAAGTCGCTATGGCTGCGGTAAAAGCAGGAAAACATGTATATAATGAGAAACCTCTTTGCGTAAAAACCGAAGAAGCCGCGGAGCTGCTGCGGTGTGCGGCGGAAAACCGCGTAAGGGTTGGAGGAGCGCCGGATACGTTTCTCGGAGCTGGAATCCAAACCTGCCGGAAACTCATTGACGACGGCTGGATTGGGCAGCCTATTGCAGCCGCCGGGTTTATGATGAATCACGGACATGAGCATTGGCATCCGGCGCCGGAATTCTACTATCAAACCGGGGGAGGCCCCATGTTTGATATGGGACCCTATTATCTTACCGCATTGGTCAGCCTTTTAGGACCTATCGCGCGGGTTTCAGGTTCCGCGAAGCAGGGTTTTAAAACCAGAACTATCACCAGTGAACCGCTGAACGGAACGGTAATCCCTGTGGAAGTGGCTACTCACATTGCGGGAATCCTTGATTTTGCCTCCGGCGCGGTGGGAACTATCATTACCAGCTTTGACGTATATTCCCACACCCTGCCTTTTATCGAAGTGTACGGTACAGAGGGCAGCCTCCGGTGTCCTGATCCCAATACCTTTGGAGGACCGGTATTTGTGCGTCAAGGCAGAGCGGAAAACTGGTCTGAAATTCCCTTGATAAAGAACTATCCTGAAAACAGCCGCGGGCTAGGCATAACCGATATGGCTGAGGGGATTAGTGAAGGACGGCCCCACCGAGCGTCTGGGGAACTTGCCTATCATGTATTGGAGGTAATGCACGGCATCCATAATGCTTCCGCATCAGGAACGTATTACGAACTCAAGAGCGCCTGCACACGTCCAGAGCCGCTGGCTTAGTATAAGCCTATACCGGTTTGAAAAAGTCCAGGGATTACACGGATTGTATCGGTTCTGGGGAACTGAAATTCGTGTTAATCCCTGGACCTCATAGAGGTATTCTTAAAGAGAACAACTATACCTTATCTATGCTCTATAGGGTTTTAATTTTCCGGTTATATAAACGCTTCATACAAAGGGCGCACAGAATCAATGATACGATTTCTGCTATGGGAAAAGCCCACCATACAGCGTCAATAGTTCCCAGCAAAGACAAAAGCCACGCCGCGGGAAGCAGAACCCCGAACTGCCGGGCGGTTGCGATAATAACACTTTCCGCGCCGTTTCCCATAGCTTGAAACACTGAAATTCCGACGATACAGAAACCGGCGAATAGAAAGATTAGGCTGGTAATACGCAGCGCAACTATGCCGATTGACAGCATTTCTGGACTTGCGTTGAATAAGCCCAGCATTTTGTCCGGGATAAGCTGGAAGATAAGGAAGCCGAAGAGCATAATAACCGCCGCGTAAAGCATACTGTATTTGATAGTATATATGATTCGGTTTCTGCTTTTTGTGCCGTAGTTAAACGCGATAATCGGCACCATTGCGTTATTAAGCCCGAAGACCGGCATAAACAGAAAACTTTGGAGTCTGAAGAACACCCCGAATACCGCGATTGCCGTTGGGGTAAAAGATAGAAAGATTCGGTTTATACCGTAATTCATAACCGAACCGGTAGCCTGCATAAGTATTGAAGAAAATCCCACTGAATAAATAGTTTTAATAATCCATTTGTCCGGTTTAAACCCTTTGAATGAAAAGTTTATTTCTTTATTTATCCTTATATTAAAGTACAATCCAATGATACAAGCGCTGGTTTGTCCAATAACCGTTGCGATAGCCGCGCCCTTAACCCCAAGAGCCGGAAAACCGAAAAGCCCGAAGATCATAATCGGATCTAAGATAATATTGATTATCGCGCCGGTAATCTGAGTCAGCATAGCGTAGAATGTCTTTCCTGTTGACGAAAGCAATCGTTCAAGAGTAATTTGATTAAAAATAGCAAAAGAAAAAACGCTTACCACAAAGAGATAATCCCGCCCCATAGCGGTAATTTCTTCGATATCCGTTTGAATTCGGAAATACCCTTCAGACAGAAAAAAACCGGCTAGGGCGAATAGAACAGCGCTTATCCAAATAAGAAAAAACCCATTAGCAGCGGATTTGTTGACTCGATCAAAATTATGTTCCCCAAGGCTTTTTGACAGCAGCGCGTTGATGCCCACGCCGGTTCCTACGCCGACGCCGATCATAACGCCCTGTACCGGAAACGCGAGAGTTACCGCGGTCAATGCGTTCTCGCTGATTCTGGCGACAAAAATACTGTCTACAATATTGTAAAGAGCCTGTACCATCATAGACAACATCATAGGAATAGACATAGAGAGCAGCAGTTTGTTTATCGGCTTTGTCCCCATGACGTTTTGGGTTAATCCATCAGTTTCTTGCGGCATACTCATACTTTTTTAATCTGTTAGCACAGCTCCTTGGATT
>JAITHD010000171.1 GCA_031280155.1 Treponema sp.
TGTCATAGTATCCGTTTTCGAGTTTCTCTTTCCATAAATAATAGGTTTCCGGCGGAATGTTGAAAGCTTCTTTCAATTCTTTGAAGGTATGTCCTTCATCTTTAAAAGCGACCCCTCGCCGTTTATAGTCATTGCTGTACATTTTTTATATATCGGCTCCTGTTTCAAAAACTTAAATTAATCTACTATATATAGCCGTTTCAAATAAGGCATAAAGGGGAGGGGTATCACGTTTCTGTTTGACCATTCTTTTTCGATACTTTTTCTCTCGACAGTTTGCACAGTCTGGTTTTCCGGTGGAACAGATTAAAAAATTCGCTGCTGTCGTCTGACGGTACCATACCCCAATGTGTTCTCACCGACGTTGTCTCTTTCTGGCAACCTATGGTAATGACACAGTGCAAGAGAATTTCTACTAGCAACTATTTTTTTCGGCTTTCTATTTCCTGTTTACTTGAGCCTTTTTTAAATGCGATTGCTCTGGCAATTTAGGGACGCATCCTTTACAAATACAAGCCAAATGGCTATACTTACTTTATGATTTATACATGTACGGTTGACACCCCCTTGGGCATTATGCTTGCTTCTGCGGAACATGACGCGCTTACGGGACTGTGGTTTATTGGGCAGAAATATTACCCGAAAGCTGTGGATACCTGGACTGTTTGTCAAAATTATGCGGTTTTTCAGTCTCTTCGGGACTGGCTGGAACAGTATTTCGCGGGGAAAAATCTAAAACCAGTAATACTTCTCAATCCACAAGGTACTGCTTTTCAGAAGACCGTGTGGGAGATACTTCAAAAAATTCCTTATGGAAAAACCCTCACATACGGCGAGATCGCTCAACAGATAAGCGGCCGCCAAGCCGCCCAAGCCGTCGGCGGCGCGGTGGGGCATAATCCTATTTCTCTGCTTATCCCTTGTCATCGAGTTATCGGTTCTGCCGGCAGTCTCACTGGTTATGCTGGAGGCATCGAAAAGAAAAAGGCTCTTCTGGAAAGGGAACAGGGAATAAGCGGATTAGCAGTTTAACAATCCCTTTGCTTTTTCGCTGTATGTTAATCCGCTATGGTTATATTTCCATATTTATCAACCTTAATGACGCTGTTGTCTAGCAGGAATCGGGGAGGATTAACTAATAACAGTCCCTGCTTCTGAAGCCAACCAATAATATCAGCCGATGTTTTGAAAGGTTTTTTGGTGTGTTCTATTTTAAGAACTTTGCGAATCAACGCTTCATGATTTTCTAGTTCGAGCAGAGGATCAACAAAAATACTGTTCATCGTATAGGTATCAGTAGAATAAATATCAATAATATCAATAGTGCCATTCAGATATTTTTCTACAATGCCTCTCAGGAGAAATACATTCCAGGTAAAGCCAATATCAGGATATCCCGTATAATCCGTTACCTTTGAGGCGGCAACATATCCTGCTGAATCCATTCGATCCATTATATTATGGGCTATCGCAACGACAGTATCTTCGTCAAGTTCTTTTTCAAATTGTACCAGAGTTTTAGCATCAACCCGCAAAAATATATCTTTCATATCCCGTACCAAGGTACGGATCGATGAAAAATATAGTTGCTGGGCAGTGCATAACTCTACCAACTCTGGTATAGTTATGCTATGATATACTTTGAGATGCTGTTTTATCACATCCACACAAGAAAACTCTTTGGTTCCCAACCGGGCGATATATGGTCTGGAAAAAATAAATTCTCCATCAAACATATACCGCAGAATACTGAATAGTTTTTCATGATTTGTGATACTATTTCTGCTTAAAAAATCAGGATGAGACAGCCATAATAATTCCAGTACCTTTCGTGAAGATATAGGAATATCTTTAGTATACTTTTCTATGACGTTTCTAATCCGATAGTCTTTCTTTTCAATATGCAGTCTGTTTGCATGTATATACCAGCCTTTACCGATATTTATCAGATTTCTGCTGTTATTTACTCTAATCGAAATCATAATATCAGTAATACCTGCATATTCCTCAAAAATCTCAGATTTATGTACTTCTCCTTTCATGCGGATAAATTCTTCTATCTCTTCTATAAGATTAGTACCCTCTTTTTTTGAGATAGTATATCTAGTAAAGAAAAATTGACTGCTAAGATAATGTTTCAGCATACCCTGTAGAAAGTATCGATTATGGATATTCGACTGTATCAATAGTTTTGACTTAAAGATTTCAAATATCTCATTAATTGAAAACACCTCTCGGGGCGAATCCTTAATAAAGGCGCTTATCTCTTCAATTAACCTCTGATCAATCCTAATATGGCTAGGATGAATATAACTTCCCCGATCGCACAGAACAGCTACATTCGCAAGCCGAGCGTCAATAGCTCGGTTATGTTTGGGAAGTTCTATATCGCCGCAAACGTCAATAACCTTTTTGCGGAACTGGGATATAGTAGTATCATCATACAGCTTGATGCCTTTAGGATAATAAACTTCCAGAATATAATCGTAGACCTGCTCCAATATCAACGCGCCTCGGTGGTACACTTTACTGAATAAGGTATAAATATAATCAAACTCAATCATCACAAGTTTGATAGGAAGCTGTAATGCGTCGCTTATCTTTAAAAGAATAGCGTATCTTTGATCTTTTTCAATGATATAGGGAAGTTTTGCTACATTTTCTATAATACTGTCAAGATTTTGTATCTTGCCTGTATGAAAAAAAACATCAAAATGCTTATCATATTTAAAGAAATCACTGATTCCCTCTATTTGAGCAACAAATAATAATATTTCAACGTGTTCGATAGCGCTGAAATAGTCAAGGGCTTCGTCGGTAGTGAGAATATAGGCTCCGCTCTTTTCCGCATTGATAAAGGCAAATATATCAATAGTCATGCTGCACAACTGTTTGATAAAACTGTCTATCCCCTTGGTCTGAAGCTGACGTATGCGTTCTCTGGTCAACCCAGTCTGATCCGCAATTTTTTGCAGCGTCATACCTGTATGGCGCTGCTGTAAAATATCCAGAAAGCGTTTATTCTTTGGGATAGTATAAATACACTGCAGCATATTTTTTACTATACTCCGCAGATCAGTAGCTAAAACGCCAAGGATAACTAGAAAATCATTCGTCCCTTGATTGGTGCGGCTTATCTGATCAAAGACCGATGGAAGCTCATCAATAGTTTTGATAGTATCCAGTATCTCTTGAGAACGAGCGATTATATTTTTACTGCCTACGCCATAGTAAGCGTTTAAATAATCGTAAATCGGTTTATTCAAACGTTCAGAAGGTATACGATGAAATTCACCGGTCAGCTTTTGAATTCGTTCCTGAATTTCCCCGGCGCTAACCAGAGTATGTTCGTCTTTATACAAAAGAAAATCCGCGATTCTTTCTTTCCAGTCAAGAATTTCTTCAACGCTCTTTTTCCCTAAATTACTTATATTGTAGAGACTTTGCACATTAGTATCCAACATTTTTTTAATCGTATTGATGCCGGCGTGATTAAGGGCGTTTGTAGAACGTACCGACAGATTAAGTATAGTTATCGGATCATTGAGGGATAGATTCTGTAATATCCGCCGGTAAAAACTGTTCTGATCAGAACTATCGTCAGCTTTCAAAGACTGAATAAACCGTCTCTGATAAAACAGAATTTCCGCAATGCTTTTTGATCCTAAATGCCTGATGCTTTTTAACGTCTGTTTATCAGCGCTCATTATCATCCCTACCGTGGTAATACCGGCGCGGTTAAGGGTGTTAAGCGCACGAAGGGATATATTCAAGGTTTCTATCGGCGCTGTGGATTTAAGCAGCCCATCCAGGGAGGATTTTTCTTCAGTCTTAGGCGTTTTTTGACGCTTCTGTAGAATAGCTTCTATTTTTTCTAACTTTTCAATCACATAATCCGCCTCAATCTTGAGGGTCTCTATCTTTTCAGTCCAGGGGATGTATTCAGTAGTCAGCGCCGTAGTCATTCCCGCTTTCATGGCGCCTCTCAGTTCCTCATGCCCCCCGTCGCCTACAAAAAGACAGGCTTCCGGATTCACGCCCAGCCGTTTCGCCCCAAGCCGATATATCCGCTCGTCAGGCTTGAGCAGCTTCACGTCGTAAGAAAAAATAGTTTCATCAAAATATGCGCTCAAAGGCGAATCCGCCCAGTGATAAACGTCCGCAATATCTGCATTGCTGATCAAAGCGATCTTGTAACCGGCTTTCCTAAGACGCCTGAGAACAGCAATATTTTTGGGATCAACCCCGTAAATTGCCTGCCGGATCCGTTCAACCCGAGCGTTTGCCGCCCGGCGTATCAGATCTTCAGGAATATCCAGCCCCCGCAGAATATGCGCCATCATCTGGTATGGCTCTTGAATCCCGCCGCAGCCTCGGATTTCATAATCCTTTTGGTTCAGCCTTTCAAAATCAGCCCGCTCCATACCAAGCACCGCATACTCAGTGGCGTCTGAGGCAACCCCATGTAACGGATCAACCAACGTAAAGAACAGATCGAATATAACCGCTTGAAATGTCATTCGGCGCTACACTCCTCATATATCCTAAGCAAACCTGATCGTATCAGAACAACGTCCCTATCCAATGTAAACCGGCTCGGCTGCAAGACCGCAGGTCTCTGGGGGTATAACCAAAATTTCTTATATAAGCGCCAAAATACCGCAAAAACCCATTTCATGCTTTCTCCAAAACCTTACTATAATCATAACCTAATTTTTGGAAATGTACAAGGAAAAAGCAAAAAATATTTGTAAATTTTACAAAATATTAATTATCGTAAAGAAACACGCCTCCAGACGTATAGTCTTCTGCTGACGTGTTTCTTAAAACTAAGGCTTGCTTAAAAAGTATTAAAAGGTTATGGACTGATCTATGGAAACCTGGGCATCCACCTCTAAGAAAAAGTCAAATTGTTCGGTATCCCCTGGTTGGGGACGAAGAATCTGAAGCGTACCGGTTTGAGATTCTTTATTATCTATGGGAATGAGAATTTCAAACTTTGGGCTAAAGGGATATTTTCCGTTAATGGTGATTTCTGACGGCTTCCCTTCGGCTAACGTAATTCCTCCGCCATATCTGGTTGCTGGGATATATACCCCTATGGCGATGCTTCTTCCTAGAGAGGTGATTATATTATTGGTATAATTTGACAACCGAATCGTAACATCCCCAACGCTGTTAAGGATATCCTCTTTTTCACCGGTTCTGCCGAATAAATCTTCTTCGTTCATCGAAGGCATTACGCCGCCTAAATCCAGTTTTACATGAGTGTGCCAATAAAACGGATTGTCAGACTTATTGGAAACAATAAATTCTAACGGAAGTTCAATAAGCATATCCGCCGTGATTGTTGACAAATTAGAATCAGATTTCCGTATAATCGCCGCTCCCATAGTGATTTTATAGTCTAAACTCAATACGCCTTCATTAAATGCCTTTTCAAGACGAATACGTCCTAGACTGTCAGGAGGGAGGGAGTTCAAATTATTGCTCAAATCAGGCAGCGCCCCAGGGGTTATTGTCTTATTAGTAACAAGATGGTACTTGGCATTGGACTTAGTCTTGGCTTCAAGGCTCATTGCAGCCTCTTCCCCGGGCAGACCGTTTACATACATAAACCCGCTCACTTCTTTGAAGGCGCTGCCTCCTAAAAAGTCGGTTAGCTCCCCCAGTTTATCAAGTCCTGTATAGGCATCTTTAAATACCCCTTCGTCACCCGGAAAAACCCGCGCTTCTTCCCAATCAAAATCCACTTCCAATTTGAAGAAGGTTCCTATCGGGGCTTTAATGGACACGGTAATTCCCTGACTGGGGACAAAAGAACTAATAATCCCGCTGTCAAAGTCAAGAATCTGAGGTGTTGAGGTAAACAACTTAGTTTGTTCCGCAGTATTTCCTTTACTCATTTTTACAGAAACCTCATGAAAGCCGCTGGGACCGCTCATGGTTAATCTAACCGCAAACTTCGCGTTATTAACCTCTGGAATCCATTTACCCATTGTATCAAGGGGTATTGGAATAGGTATATAATCACCGGTTCCCGGTATTGTTCCTGCGTCATTCACAAAAGCCTCAGTCACATTAAGAGCCTGAACGTATTTTGATAAATCAAGATTCAATGACGCAATCTGATAATGAATCAAATAGGTACGGACTGAGGAAAATGGTTTATTATAGGAATATATGCGTATATTACCGCCCCCTGCCAGGTCTTGTATTTTATCTTCGCCGATATAATAGGCGACGCTGTTCTCTTCACCAGCAACCTTAGAGATATATCCAATAGGAACATGAAATCCCGGTTCGCCTTTAACCGTAGCCGATTCAGGAAGGGCAAAATCCGAAAAATCTGAACAAGAACCCACGCCAAGTATAAACCAGAGGATTGCTAAACCGGACGCCTTTGTTTTCACTGTTTTCTCCTTAAACGATGTTATAATAATAAGTATACATACATAGTACATATTTTTCAAGGATACAACATCAATAATGACGGGAACCTATAGCTTGCGTTGCGGATTAGGTAAAACAGCGTACTATTCAAGAAAAACCTGCTTAGGACGTATAATCTCTTTAGGGACGAAAAAGCCCGGAAAGTCCTCAAGCAAATCTGATAAACATTCAAGCCGAAAAAACCAAGGCTCTTTGAGCATGGTTTTTGGCAGAAATTGCGATGGAATACGCCACCAGTGAGCGATTACCGGTCCCCGTTCAGGAAGATTCCCGACAACAAGCGCTAGATGGGTGTAATCTCTATTTTTTCTAATGTAGTTATATATGCTGTAGGCGTAAAAAACCCCCAAAATATCGCCTGTTCGCGGGGGGACCCTTCCGTCCCAAAGAAACGCTTGTCCTCCGAAAAACACGACATTCCGCGCCATATTCCAAGCGTCTCCAGATACGCCTCGGGCGGCGTTCCAATCATCTTCATTGCCGAAAATAAACCAAAACACCCGGCTTACCGCAGCGGCGCAGAGGGCTTCATAGTTTTCGCCTTCCAGACTCAAGTCCGGCGGAATGTAATCAGCCGTCAACGCAAGAGATAAAAATTCTATGAGCCGCTGTTTGCTTGCCTCTGCAATATCGAGTTTTAGGGTCTGTTCAATAAGCGTTTCCTTTTCAGCTTCCGTTATCTTGATGTTAGATGCGGCATATTCGGAAATTTTGATCTCCGAATAAAGCGAAACCAAAGATAATAAAAAAAAATCCACAAAAAGTAATAAAAAAAATCTCATAACTTCGTTCTTGTATAGTAATCTAAAGCAATTTCAGTATAAGAATACTGCTCCCTGGTTCCTGATTTTCCATATTTTCCATAGGGAAAATAATATGATTCGGCGTGGACTTCCAAGTCTTGCAGAGAAAGTTTGTATCCCGCATTATACGCGGCGGAAAAAATTCGCACCATTGTTTCAGGCTCCCCTGAAAACTGGGGAAAGGTCTTGGTCATCAGCCGTAAAAAAACCGCAAGGTATTCAACCTGACGCTGGAGGCTTTTGAGACGCAGAATCCGAAGCCCTCGGGTTTTCTGTTCGTCCGCGCCGGTTTGAAACAAACTAGGAAAGCGCTGTTTACAGTAATCGTCGCTGTCGTCTTCAATCATTTTGGCAAAAGACGGCTTCATCTGTAATAAACCGATTGAAAAATCAGTGTTTCCTCCTA
This sequence comes from Treponema sp., assembly GCA_031280155.1. Taxonomy (GTDB): domain Bacteria; phylum Spirochaetota; class Spirochaetia; order Treponematales; family Breznakiellaceae; genus JAITHW01. Next base: position 7,663 of record JAITHD010000171.1, read on the forward strand.
AAATATAAGAAAGTTCCAATAATTTCGTTTCCGCTACATCCCGAATATAGGAATAACGGGTTAATTCAGGAAAGATCACCGCAATCCCTACGCTCGTCAGCATCGGATCCTCTAGGGCGGCCCCCAGAAGGGGCTGAATTTCTTCTATATATAACTCCGCTTCAAGACAATTATAGGCAAAAGCCGCACGATATGCCTGAACATCCAATGCGGAAACCGAAACGCCGGATAGGGCAAAGGCGAAACAAACAATTCCTATAGGTCTCATGATTTGAGGCTTTGTTTCAAAGTCCATACAGTATCCATCCATGGTAAGCCTGTAAACCGCGTAATGAACTCTAACTCTAAATCAGCATCGAACATGGTTTTAGCTAGTTCCAGTTTTACTTCTTGGCTTGCATGATTTATTTTTATGTTTTTATTTACCAATAAATTAAATTCCATAAAGAATTTCTTATTGCAAATAGAAAAACACTAAATTTTCCTAAATTTTAGCATTTTCATCAACTTGAAATATGCCAAATACATTTTGATCAGGATCAAGAAAATATCCTTGCCAACATTTTCCTGGAATTGCAAACTTCGGCAAGGCAATTATTCCCCCATTTGAAAGAATTGTGTCAGATGTTTTATCAAAACTTTCAACTTCTATTGAACAAGTAAAAGCATTTGTTCCACTCATAGGAACAACTGGAGCGGGACGTTCCAATAATGCCCCTAAAATTCCTTCTGTTTCTATTCGATAATAAGATATTGGCATTGAAATGTCTTTTTCAATTTTCCATCCAAAAACTTTTTTATAAAATTCAACCTCACGTTCCAAGCATGATGATTGAATTTCAAAATAGACCACTGAATTCATGTTCAACCTTCCTTTTTAATTATTAGGTCTAGGGTTTACCACCTATATTTTTTATAATACTTTATACAATAATGATTGTCAATCGTTTTTATATATATTTTCAATATTTTTACAAACACGTTAGCCCAAATTGCACATAATGTGCCGGAATAAGGCGCGGGAATGAGCGCAGCGGCTGACCTAGCCGAATGGAGGATGCCAAGCCCGCTACTGCGGGCGCAGCGTAAACAGTCCTGTTATGTGCCGTTTTGCGTTTTTTCAAATATTTTATTCTTTATAATAAATTCTTTAAATAATTTTTTACCATAATTATTCCAATGGTTTGTCATTGGGTAACAACTATTACCAATATTATCAGGGAATATGTTTTTATCATAATTCTCCCATGCCTTGTTACTAACAAAGAAAATATATTGGGGAGCAATATATTTTATAACATCTTTTAGAGTTTCATTTGCTTTTTCTATATCTTGTTTATTAGGATCAAATCTCCCTTCTTTAAATTTTTCATAAGCGGGTCTTTGGAAAAAATTCATAAATGAAATATAAGAGAAAATATTTTCATTTTTAGGAAATGAAACTTTTGCCTCAATTATTGCATTTTCGATTTCTGAATATATTCTTTGACTTTTGTGAGTATTATAAC
>JAITHD010000087.1 GCA_031280155.1 Treponema sp.
TTACAATCCTCCCGGGACACCCGGTTGAGCCTTTCATGGCTTGCCTCCGTACAATGGTCTTGCTTTTTCCATTCTACCATGAGGCCGGGTGTCCTATTTGTTTATGAGATTAGACAGAACATTCCTGAACTTAAAACAATAAACTCGAAAACGATAAAGAGGCTCATTATGGTAATTCTTATTAATTCTATGCGTTGTACGTGCCTTGCCCACCGTTATCGGCTTCTTCTTTTTTATATTTTTATAATAGAGAGGATTAAGGAAACTATGAACGATCAGATTAGCCAACTTGAAACGGCGGACGCGGAATTAAAAAGAAGAGCGGTTGAACAAGAAAATTGGGGTAAGAAACAGCGTGAGATTAAAGAGGGATTATTACATGAAATTGACCGCAATTTGTCTGAGCGTGAAAAAGCCTATAAATAGTTTGCACTCCTCATTGCGGATTTGAGGTTTCTAATAAAAGAGAGAAGCTGGTATGCCTCTGACTGATGAGAGAATGGCTCGTGTTAATATTCTTGTCAATGAAAATGTTTTTGTACCGCTAATGTGTCTTTCAGCCAATTCTAAATCAAGATTCATTCTATTGAATCTTTAATATGCCGGGTCCAGTCTAACGGCGGGCTTTGCCGCCTTGACCTAGTAAATTGTTCCCGATATATTTCGATAAAGCAATATAAGTATCCCCAAGGTCATAGGAATTGCGGTAACGATGAATAACAGGCAGCCCAATGAAGGCTGGTGAGAAAAAAACGCCCAATAAGATATAGTCCCCGTGATTGGCACCGTAAGAATCCCCGCCAGCCCTGGGATGATAAACCATATCTTTCTAGTCATAATGAGGCTGATGCAGCACGAAATTCCCACCGCTATGGCGGTACGGAGTAGAGGAACCAATACGAGCAGAATAGGGTTATTTTGCGCGCTCCAGGTTACAAGCCGGATCCATATATCAGGAATGAGCCAAAGAAGCGCAAAACCGGCAAAATCTTTGGACAGTTTCAAAGAAAACAATATCAAAAATACCGCCAAAGGAAGCAGCACCGGTAGGCTCACTATATCAATAAAGCCGCTTTTCAAACGGGATAGGCCGAAACCTCCGGGTTCTACGAAAGATCCAAAAAAAAACATTGCCAGACCCACGACGCTTCCCAAAATAAGAGCGATAATCCCGCTCAGTCCGGTATTACGTCCCGGGGATAAAGAAGACCAAAAAAGATAAAACAAGGGCATCCAGAGGAGGCAAAATAATCTCATATACTTACCCTACCATACTCTAAAACCTTCGTGAAGAGGGATACCGAATATGAACAGACGGGCTTATAAATCCCCGGAAATAGCAATAACCGCTTCAACTTCAGCTATACTGACGTTGAGCCGCAAGGCTATCAAACCGGGAGCGAGGCCGGCTTTGGATAATTCAAGAACGTGATCCCGAAAAGGCGGCGGTTTTGGTTCTATTTGACGCTCCGGGACCACAATTCGAGGACGGGGCTCAATAACCGGCTCCGCAGGTTCGGCTTTTTCAGAAAAATTCGACTTTTCCAGCCCTGGGGTTTCGGGAACTGTAAAAAGATCAACCGCTTTCTGAATCTTTTGATACCCTGTTGGGAAGGCACCAACAATACGTTTTCTCCCTAATTCGGCATACGTTTCTTCCTGAAACCGCCGCCGATCCATTTCTCGAATATGTACGCCGATACGCTTATCCACATCTTCCAGAATACCGCGAAGGGTTTTTATCCGTTCTTCCACCAACAGCGCGTCCTTATCGGTAGCCGCGTCGATTTCGGCAATCAGTTTATACACCTCTTCCCGAAATTCCGCAAGCTGTTCCGGTCCTGTTCTGCGCCGGAGATAGTTTTTGAAATAGAAAAAAAAGAATCCGCACAGTATAAGACTTGTAACGGAAAAGATAATAGACCAATTCATCTACACACGCCTTCGTTCTCACCTAACGTTGTGGGTCCGCCGGTAAAACCGGGGATACGCCTTTGATATACTTAACCCTTCATATCAATATTTTTACCTAAACTGGGATCCCGAAATACCCCCATCGACTTATGCGTATATGGTTCTTGTTCATGTTTTTCATCAGTTTCTTCTTTATCCTCCGGCTGCTCCCTAGAACGTTTACGGGCGTTCCGATCATTAACGCCTTCAGCCCCTTCTCCCGTATGCTTGGCCTCGTCCACCGACTGCACCCGCTCTTCAATTTTCTTCTGAGTCTGAACGCTTTGCAGAGACTGCTGAATAGCGATCCCTTCCTTTTGAGCCATTTGCAGTTTACCGACCTTATCAAGCTGACTGAATAAAGTCTGTAAATCAATCGGTTGTATAGCCATCGGAACACCTCTCTTTTATCATACTAGTTTATCAGCCTATTTCAGGAGGAGGACGTTTCGCCTCTTCATCTGGTTCTTCATACTTAACCGCCTTGATAAGATCATTATCAAGAATGAAGGTTATCGCCTTATATTCATTTTTTACATCTTCTGTTGTGTCCCGAATGACCACTTTAACTCCGGGATAAATTTTATCCGATGCGGAAACTCGTCCGCGAGTTTTGACAGCGCTGAGGGTTTCCTGAATTCTATCGATATCCTCATGGATCTGCTTTAAATCTATAGTCAAGCCCTTCTGCCGTTCCACGATTTCCTTCATTTGAAGTTCTTTATCCTCAGGCAGGGACTTGCGCTGCTGCAAGATATTATTCAAGGTCTGAAAGTTAAGTTTGCACTCTTCAAGCTCTTTCTCGATGGCGATTCTTTTATCCACTAGTTCGTCGAGTTCTTTTTTGCTCTTTGGGTCGATACCGACTTCACAAACTGTTTCTGTACCGCTGGCGACGCTGCCTATGGTCTTGGCGTTAATTTCTTCCGATGCCCGGTAGCGGCCCCCTACAATGCGAGCCCGTTTACCCAGACAAATGATCCGCTTATAGGCGTTTACCTCAGAATTGATGATTCCGTCTGTAGCGACGACCATGTTTCCCGCTTCAATCACGGCGTTTTCAATGAACCGGGCGTACACGGACTTTCCCGCCCGGACGCTGCCTAGGGTCTTACCGCTAATGCCTTTCAGGATCACAATATCTCCCTCGGCTTCTATTTCCGCCTTTTCAACCGTTCCTTTGATCTCTATACTGTTCGTCGCTTTAACGGAGAAACCGTCCTCCACATTACC
>JAITHD010000181.1 GCA_031280155.1 Treponema sp.
TTTCCATCGTTTGTATGAACCGCTGCTCAAGCCGTTTGGAATTGAAATCCAGTTCCTCAAACTCCGCTCCCATAGGTAATCCCGTCTTTCCCCCCATATCCCCCTCCCAGAGTTTTGTCTTTGTACCGGATTATAGCAGGTTCGGAACAATTTGTGGGTCAAGTTTAGCCTTTAGGGCGGGGATTTTTTATTTGTCATTTAACCGGCGCACCCTTAAGCTCCCGTTGCGCTATTCCGCGTTGCGGAATAGCGGGAAGTCATCTTCAAACCGCGGATCATGGATAAGGAAGTTAATCCGTCAGGAAACCGGGAAAGCCTTTCGAGAACGTGTCTCGGGGCATCTCTCCGGTGATCGATGAGTTATACCTACCGATAATATCTTGATGAGGCCATCCATCGTTCCGGCTGTTTACGACGTTTGGCCGCAATGAGTCACGGGAAGGAGCGCAGCGACTGGCCTAGTCGAATAGAGGTCAAGCCTGCCATAGGCATTCTGATTGTTGCGCAAGCAACTACCAAGCGTAAACAGCCGAAACGTTATGCGCCGTAGGGCGTGTTCACACAAGGGAAAATAGATATAATGAGGCATGGAATTAAACGAAAGACAGTACCGGCGGATAGCAGGGCTGCTGCCGGTACAGCGGGGAAATGTCAAAACCGCCCGCGGGAATATGGCCGGGCGCTGTATAAAAGGCGCGATGAGACAGGGCGTTTTTTCCGGCGGCTGAGGGGTTCCGGGGGATATTCACCCGCTATGATAAACTTCACCGCATGTTTACGGCTTTTATTTATCCGTTTGTATCGCTTGCCCTTGTGTGAACACGCCCTAGGGCTTTGCATTGCTCTTGCTCCCGTTATCCCAGAAATAGATGATGAGCCGCCGGATGATCGAAGAATCTATTCTCGCTTCCGGATAGCTTGCCGGGATTTGAGTCTGCCATGTGAGCTTGCGGTCAGCAATACATATGCTCCGGCGCCTCGGCTTGGGCTTAAGCCGCTTCGAAGATCGCTTGTTTTGACTTCAGCGTCCTCCCTTAGGGAGGAATTTTCATTGCCGCGGCGCGAGCTTTCAAATACGCCAAAACCGCTATCGGATTTTGGTATGGAAGGCATGGTTCCTCCTTATGAGATGTGGTGAAAGATGCGCCGGACTCCAGTCCGGAAGTTTCCGGCGTGGCAAGCCCGCTCGGTGGGGGACATTGATGACGGCAATGTAAGATTACCGCACTGTTTCATAAGCAAAGCCCTTTAAAACCAAAGGATGAAAATATATACGCCGATGAATTTATGCCAAGGTATTTTCTGAAAGGTTGAGCAAGGAATACGGGGATTGGGGAGCAAAGCCGGTGATCCGTTCCCCATCGCTCCTCTCTATACGGCGTTTCGCTTGATCTTCTTCGTGGTGGTTTCTTCCATTCGCTCTTGCAGGATAGTGGTTCTTTCGATCTTCTGGTAGGGAAGAAGACGCTGATTCACTTCGGAGATAATCTGGCCTATCCGTTTCTTAACCTGTTCCTGGGGCTGGAGCGTATCGGCCCCAGGGTCTTTAAAGAAATCTTGGCTGGGAAAAACCAGGGCCTCTATGCCTTCGGTCTTCATCTTCTTATCCAATACAAACCCTCGGACCATGATTTGATCGATTTCCTCAAAAAGCTGAAACTCATTTTCTATCTCTTCAGGATAGACGTTTTTGCCTCCCTCGGTAACGATCATATTCTTGGCTCTGCCGGTCAGATACAGGTACATTTCGCTGTCCAAGTACCCTAAATCTCCGGTCTTTAAGTACCCGTCCGGCGTGAAAACCGCCGCGGTTTCTTCAGGCATCTCATAATACCCCTGCATGACCATAGGGCCTTTCACCAAGATTTCCCCAACTCCCCGCTCGTCGGGGTCAAGCACTTTCATATCCACTTGAGGCACCGCCTTGCCCACGCTGGTCTCCTTGTAATGTTCTACAGGATTAAGATTGATGATAGGTGAAGTTTCGGTAAGTCCATAGCCCTGTATGAAATCAAGCCCCAACTGGTTATACTTCCTGAACACCCTGGGCGCCAGGGGACCGCCGCCGCAGATGCAGAGCCGCAAGGTTGAAAGAGAAGCCCGCTTCAGAATAGACGCGAACATCCTTTTCCCAGGATTCACCTTGAACACTTTCTTGATAAGCCCGGAAAGTTCCATGAGCAGTGAAATAATCCCGTACACAACAGGGCCTTTTGTTCTGACGCCCCGGATAATCCCTGCCAGTACCTTGTTGAACAGCATGGGAACCCCCAAGAACATGGTGATCTTTGCCTCTTTGAGGTCTTTCAAGATCGCTTTGGTAACCATGCGCTTGCCGAAAACGACTTCAGCGCCTACCGATATGGCTTCTATGAACACCGCCAGCATGGTATAGGCGTGATGAATGGGGAGAAGGGCATAAAACACATCGGTACAGTAGAGTGTGAGGTTGCCTTGAGAGAGATAACAGTCGGAAACCAGATTCTGGTGGGTCAGCATCACCCCCTTGGGATTGCCGGTAGTGCCGGAGGTGAAGAGAATGGCCGCAAGGCCGGTTTCCCGAGCCTGCTCGATCTCCGCTTCCTGTCCGTCCAGATCGTAAATATAAACGCCGACCCCCTTTTTAAGAGATATGATCTGAATGAGGTCTCCCTGATTCTCCGCATACTGCTTATACTTCTCTTCATCCACAAAGAGAATCTTGGCTTTGGATTTTTTCAGCAGCAGATCGGTTTCCTCGTTTTTAAGCTGATAATCAATGGGAACCACCACCGCGCCGGCAAAGAGAATACCCAGATAGGCTATTGTCCATTCCGGGGAATTCTTGCCGGTTACCGCCGCTTTATCCCCCTTGCGGATCCCTGCATCATGAAGCCAGCGGGCAACAGCCTCTATGAGATGCAACGCTTCCCGGTATGTAAGACTGATGCGATCCGGGTCATAAATAGTGAAACAAGCCCGTTCTCCGTACAGGGAAACGCTGATCTTAAACATTTCCGGTAGAGTAGGCCACAAGCCGTTAAAAACCTTCCCCCGGTAGTCATCCAAAAAAGCCCAAGGCGTATTCTCCATTTAATCACCCCCCAGAACTAAAAATATCGTTTTAACAGTATAACAGGTCTTTTTATGTAGACCCGCCTTGGATATTTTAGTTGCAAGAAAATAGAGCCGCTTCAAAAAGCATCCGAACATTGCGGCGTGGCCCGGCTATCCGGGACGGCCGTCAACGGATAGCGCCGCTTGCTAATCCCCGATGTGTTCAGTATAAGCATATATGGCGATCGTTAGTTTTTTCTTAAAATACTATCCTGATCCGTAATTGATTGCCTATCTCCAATCTGTGAAAATCCGTGTAATCCGCGGACAATGTTTAACCGTTTGCCCGGGAACAGCGGGACCGGCTACTGAACCTGCCGAAGGGGTCTAAGCAGCCGGACCGCGGCGGGGCTTACACGCCCTGCCTGTTCCGCCGGATCAGATCAAGGTCCGTCTGCACCGTTATTGGAACGTAGCCCTTCAAGGGCAGAATCCGCTCATGGACCGCGTCGATGATCCAATCGGTCTGGGGGAAATAGAGCTGTTCCATCTCCGCGGCCGGGGTTATCCAGTTGCGGCTGCCCACCACCGTTACCGGCGCGTCCAGATAATCAAACGTAAAGGTCTGACGCATATATAAATTACTAAGGTCTCCTTTTTTATACCGATAATGATTATGTGGTTTATTATGATATACATAAAAAGCTCATTGGTTGGCTCATTCGCCAACGAAACCTCCGTGGTTTAAACCAAGTACAGCTATCTGTTTTACTTAACAAAAATCAATCATTTGTTTCAAAGTATGAAAATTGTGAACGAAAAATTGATATTGTTGAATTTTTACAAATATGCAGCGTGCTGGATTGTAATCCTTTACAAGAACTACAGGGACTGCTGGATGCTTCTAAAAACAAATGATGTTATTAATATCATAAATTCAAAAATACAGGCTTTGCCCAATCAGGTATTTGATATTTTATCAATATCAAAACCAAAATCAATACCTGAAGCGATAAATTTAAGTAAGATCATTTCAAAACTTTCTCCTCTTGTTGGTAATTTAATCGAGTTTCGCATGGTAGAAATTTTCAATGAAATACCGGAATTAAAAGATATAGGAATATGGTTACGGCAAGATCCAGGATTTCCCGACACCATTTTTAATTCACTAATTATCCCTGCCCCGGGGTTTGAAATTAAGGCGTGGTTTCCGTTAGCAACAGAAATTACCGCACGATTTAAGGATAGTCAAAATCATTTTTTTGCGGATCAAACGTATATTTTATTAATTGCGTGGCTACCGGAATATCTACTGTATGGCCTCCCGAAAATTATTGATATTTGCAGTATTTCAGGAAAATCTATCGCAAAAGCACGAGATACGCACTACCATAATCCACCTGATTATTTGGTATTTGAACCTGAAGACACAAGCGAAAGAACCGTTAATCTCCAGCAGACCAAGACAAACGGTTATAAATTTCAAGGCGATAAAACACTGTTGGATCAAGCAAAAGCGTTTTTAAATTCCTGGGATGAATTCTCATCTATGTTATGAGCCGACACCGGAATATCAGCTAAAAATACGCTCTCTTCTTGAAAAGTATAAATACAGGCTGGATACAAATTATGCAAAAATAGATAGGATTGTCCACCCTGAAATTGAATCATTTAAAATAAAAGTTTTAGATGCCAATGTACATGGTCTCCGAATTGGCAGTTGGTCAAAAGTATTATCATCAGATAACGCCGATGTTCTCGGAGAGTATTTTATGAAATACTTATCCATCAAATAATGATAGGTTTTCAAATCTATTTATTCCCAGAGAATAATAAGCCTCATCTATTTCCGCAGCGTAGGCCTTTCTGTCGGTCAAAACGGCGGCAAGTGAAGCGCTGAATAATCCGCCAAATGGTTCCCAGACTGCGTCATTCACATCACTGGATGCCTCAATGATTAAACGCATTAAA
>JAITHD010000242.1 GCA_031280155.1 Treponema sp.
GTCAAATTGTACAGATAGGCCCAAACGGTTCCGAGCATACTGGGAAGACGACGGATTTTCTCTCGATATTCAAAAAGAAAGTCTTTTGCCGGCATCGAAGAACTCCCTGGGGCAAAAAGCCAGATAGTATGGAGGGACCTTACAGGATTTTCTTTAATATTCAGCTTTGCCCCTATGCCTTCAATCGGTATGACTGCGGCATGTATAGAACCGATTTTTTCTTCCAGCAGCCTTCGATATTGGGTTAAGGTGGGCATCTCATAGTACCAGGTATCTTCTCGGTTGATGCGGTTAAGATCAGGACTTCTAAAAAGAAACCCTGAAAAAAGAGATTCCAAGGTAGAAAGCCGATTCTGCCGTATTTCAAAATAGGGGAAAATATAGGTTCCCCGGCTGTAGGCGCGCCCCAAAGGATAGGAAAAATCAGCGCCGTATAATTCTATCTGTTCCGCGCCAAGCATATCCGCCAGAGACAGCGCGGCATAGGTAACATTGCCCCCAGAAGTATCTACCAGCGGCAGAGGGCGCCAATGCCGGGAAATATAGCGGGTAAAAGGATGCCCTCCGGCAAAAAAACGGGGATGCTTTGAACAGGACCCTACTAACGGCGGACTTGCCAGATCTAGGTACAGCGGTATGTGTTCAGGAAGACCTTTCATAAAATGGTAATAACTGATATGCTGACAATCTATGGAAACCACCGCGTCCGGTTCAATCTCCGCCTGAAGCAGACTGGGAAGACTTGTATCAGTAGCGATGAGAAAGAATTCTTCCCGTTTCGTTGCGAGAAGAGGAAGCTGAAGGTCCAGCGAAGGTCCAGCGGCGCTGACAGCCGCCCGCCGGATAGTCGGAATGGGACCGTCTTGTTCTTCCGCTCGAATCAAATTCCGCACAATATTTGAAAACCATCGAGTGCCGAAATAAGCTTGAACCGAATAATCCCCTGAAATCTTATTGATCGCCGCATTAATAGCGGTACCGGCTTCGTTAAACCGCGGTTTATCCCAGTCAATTCGAATTCTCAAAGGAAACACTCGAATTCCGCCGGATATAACCGGTTGATAATGCTCAAGAATATACTGTTCAATATGTGACGCTTCAGGGTCTATCAAGATATGAAACCGCAAATCTATAAAAAGCTGATGGTAAGATTTAGAATCGAGTAATTCCGTTATATGTGCAATATCATAGTCTATGACGAGAACCTGCTGGATATCTTCCCGTTCCAGCGCGGACTCAACCGCGAATCCTCCGCCAAGCCCTAAAAAGATCAGAAATCCTTCATCTTTAACCGTACTGATTAAACGATTCCCTTCCCTTTTGGGGTCTACCAGTGAATGAAGCGGATGAGTCCTGTCTTTCTGGTCAACCAAAGCCGGCACCATTTCCCCGGACCGGGACTCAAAAAATTGATACCCCTTAGAGTCCGCTCTTGCTCTGGAAAGCCGGGTACAGAGGGCTGGATCTCGATTGGATAGGTCTAACAGATTCTGTTCAAAGTAATGTTGTTTATCCATAGTATTTATCTCTAGTAGAGACTTCTGGTATAGGCTTTTGTGATATACAGAACCGTGTCGCAAAGCGCCTCGGTAGTGCTGTCCTTATCGGGAAAAAGCAGGGGCATTAATTCCTGCTTAATAACCGCTGAGGTTTGAGGGTTAGTCAGCGCTTGTATCAACATTTCCACGCCCTTTTCAGCCAGATTAGTCTGAGCTGGAATTGTCCAGACCCCAAGGGTTTTATCCAGCGCCGTACTGCCCTTGGAATCCCAATCCGACAGATTCCAGGGTTTGAGGTTATTGAAAACCGGATGATTATTTCCCAAAGAATAAAGCCGTTTGGGATAGGTTTCTAATTGCCTCCCGAACCAGTCGGCATAGATGCTGTGACTTCCGCCGCTAAGGATGCCAAAAGAACGAGTAAAGGTTTGACTATAAACCGGATTGAACCGAGACGCTTTTTCTTCAAGGAACCGTTCAAAATTATAAGGTCGAGCGTGAGTACAAATATCCCGATGAGCAAGATCCATACCGGTAATAAAGACGTTTCCTTTAGTTAGGATAAAAGCTAAATCCAAGGCTGTGGCGGTTACGGTTCCCCGCTGGGGCAGATTGATAAAAGGAAGATTAAGTCCTTGTAAAATCAGATTCTGCCACCGGCTGCCGTCACTGATGAGAAGCAGCGGCAGCTCCTGAACCTGTGAGGGAAGCGCCCCAAAAAGGCTCACCCCAAGCCCAAAAGGATGATTTGCGGCAGCCCCCCGCAGACACTCGTAGAGATGAACCAGCGCCCAGCCTCCGCCGTCAGTTGAGATGATCAGGTCAGGAACAACCCCTCTCACCCGAAGGGACTGGACCGCTGCGGATACTCCCAATACAAAGAAGGGATTGGTATGTTTCAAGTCCTTGACCAGGGGTAAAGATTCTTCAAGACTCGGTCCCGCGCCGGCCACAACACAGGGCAGCGTGGTAAAATCACCGGACTGATATATAACATTTCGTACCATACCGAGGGTTTTGAAAAAATTCTTGAACCATCGTACTCCAAAGGTACGGGTAGTCCGCTTGTTAGCGTCAATCCGTTTGATGAAATTCGCTGTTTCCACTAAAAGCCGTTGATATTCTTCGCCATAAACCGCCAGAGCAGGACGCCATTCAATAATCTGAATCGCCGAGGCTTCAATATCAGGGATTTCGCGTTCCAAAAATTGTTCCAGCCCTATTCCGCACGCAGGCTCCCAGACCGCCGGGGGTATCTTGATATCCGCTTCTGATACGAAAACCGCCGGCTCCTGAGTTTCTACATGGAGAACCAGAATCTTCGTTTGAGGAAATTTCCGCGCTAATAAGGGAATCATATATCCCCGACCGGGTTCTATAAGAATAAAAAAACGCGGATCTTCCCGAAAGGTCAGAGCGTTAAGATATTTTTCCGCTTCTCCTATCGGATTATATCGGGAATGAAGGGCGGGTATTTTTGAGGCGGTTTGGCGCACCATATCAAAGCGCTTCCTGCCGGGGGATCAAGACTCCTCGGATATCTTCCAAGAGCCGCACCATGATTCTTGGATTGAATCGGGATTCTCCGCCTAATAACAGAATAGCCCCGCAAGGTTCCCTGCTATCAAGAGGAAAAGCCCAGAGGATTTCATTTGAATCAGCGGATTGAAGGGAAAACAATTCAGCCAATTCAATTTGATAGTATTTTTTCCCCTGTACAACCGGAGGATAGAGTTGTTCTGGAGGCAGATGGATCTGTTCAATGCCGAGCCCGATTGAAGCGTAACTAATATACCGATCCCCTTTGAGGAACAGGCAAACGCCTTTTTCAAAAGAACCATAGCCTTTAAGCAGGCTCAACACCATGTAAAGCGAAATATTTTTTTGAGTAAGCTGCAAAATACGGTCTCGCACCGTCTTCCCAGCGGGGTCTAGTTCGGGAATACTCTTAGAAACAGCCTTATCTAACAATCCCATCAGGCAAGTCCTAAGTCATGAAAAAGTTTTTTATAGGTATCAAAATATTCGGATTCAGCGAATTCTCCGATTTTATCATCCGGCAAAGACTCTAATAACTGATCCATATAGAAAAGAACTGTTTTCAATTGCTCTCTCAACGTGACGTCAGCTTCACTTGTAGGTTTTTTTTTTACGGTCTCCCTTATCTAGGGGAAGGCATATATTTTCATCATGACCGAAAATTTCATCTATGACTGGAAGTTTTTCTGAAAATTCGAGCAAGATATTCTGTTCCAGTTTATCCAGCTCTTCATTAGAAATATTTATTTCTTCATCTGGATCAATAATACTATTCAAATCCAGCGCCGATTCACCTAATATTTCTTCCCCCGAAGGACCCGGATCAGATTCCATATCAAAAGGATCGACTGAAAGTCCTTCCATATTTTCTGGGTCTAGTTCAAAGTCCACTTCCTCAAAAAGATCTTCTGATTCTTCATCTTCTTCGGGATTCAAGTCAATCGGGATATCCCGTATTGAGCCGGTTTCTATCAGGAGATCGTCAATCGAAAAATTTCCTGTTTTCTTGGACTCTTCTTTAGGAATTTCAGCCGGAGGCGTACTATCCGCCTCCGCTTGGCTAAGGGGCTTGTCTCCTTTTTCTCTAAGCCATTGCAACCCTTCGTCAGATTCCTCTAACATACCCCCGGTATGGGCAACGGTTTCTTCCAAAGCCTGATTGCTGCTGAGAGGCTCCGGTACTTCCGCGGGAAATTCATCAATTATCGGAATAGGAATATTCCTATTTTTAGGAAAATCCGCGCTATTTAAAATATCATCCAATTCATCTCCTGCAAGAACGATCTTTTCAGGTTCTTTTTGAGCAGATTGCTGAACTTTAGACATTGCCGTTGTTTCCTCTAGGGGCTTATCCTGAACTAAGGCTTTAAAATCAGTCAGTTCCTGCTTTATCAAAGACAATTCTTGCAAAATATTCGTTAATAATCGAATCGATGCATCAGAAATAGGAAAGCCCGAAACCGAAACCTCCTCAGGAAGCGGCGGACCTTTCATAGCTGTATCTTTTTGGTTTTCAGCGGGATCGTCGAATTTTTCCAAACCAACTGTGGGCTTGAAACTTTTTTCAGTCCCGTTATTCTGAACTGAAACATGGTCAGGCTCTTCGCCGGCGCGCTCTTTAAGATTAGTCAGCGTTGGGTCTCCGATTTCTTTTGACAAAGGCTGTATGTTTTCTATATCATTAAATATATCATCTATATCATTATCAAATAAATTTTCAGGCAACGGCATATTCTTAATGTTCCCAGAGGACGATACTGCCGAAAGGGTTTGAGGATCGCTTTTTACCCATACTCCATATTTGTCAAGTTCTCTGGACGCTTCGTGTATAGGTATAAACTTTTTCTCCATTACTGAACCACTCCAATAGATTAAACTAATATATATATATCGGTTATTCCTATAAAATCTTGAGCTGATCAATCTACTAAAGAATACTCAGAAATATTCCGTAACTATAAAAATGAATTTAGTAAAGTATCTTGTACCGTTATGGGTAGGAATCGTTATTTATACCTTATTTTCGTTGCTCAAGGGACCTATTAGCGCATCTTCCTATACCCAATTACAAGCTGAACAAGAAAAACTTCAAGCCAATATGGAAGCCCTCAAACTCATTAATAAAGAACTGGAAATTACCAAGGATGCGCTTATGTATGATAAAGATGCTATAGCGGTATATGCCAGAGACTTAGGGTATCGATCGAGCCGAGAGCGTTTTGTTCGGATTGTAGGGTTTGAGGGAACGAAAAAACAGCGAATCGAACCGGGTCAATTAGTTACCGCTGTTGAACCAGAATATATTACAGATAATGCAATAAAGATATGCGCTTTTTGTATTGCCATAGGCGCTTTTTTGTGTATTTTAATCCCAGATATTTTGCAGCGCAGGGCAAATCAGCAAAAAAAGCGAAAACCCCGCAACGGGTATACTCGTTATCGGGAAGAACCGCGTAAAGCTGCGTCCTAAGCGTAGTTATGTGTAATGCTTCTTGAGTTTAAGAATGATATAAGGAGGTTTTATGAAAAAGCCGATAACCACATTGTTTAACATCCTGCATTTCAATATAGGGTATTGATAATTTATGTATAATACATTATGAAAATAAAATTGATTTTCAAAATCTATTTAATAAATTGGAGGTGACTCACAAAGTATGATGAGGGTAAATCGACAGAGCGGAGAAAGAAGAGTTACTATGAATAATGGTAATAACTATAACACTCAAGCGCCCGCACTGTCGCAACGTTATGATAGTCAAAAACGGGAAAAAATACAACGGGTCTCAAAATTACCGCTGTAAAAACTGCGGATGCCAATTTATAAGCGGCCGTCAAAAGATCTATCCGGGAAGCCTCTCAACAATAAACCAGAGTATCAGATATATGCCGGTTATAGAAAACAGCGTCAGAAAAATACACGAGACCCTCGTTATAAGCGTCAATAAAGTCTTAAAAGTCATCTCCGCCTCAAAATATCGTATAGAAACAAGCAAGGAACGCTATGACCGCCTTGAAATAGATGAGTTTTATA
>JAITHD010000246.1 GCA_031280155.1 Treponema sp.
CCGAATTGTTCGGCATATTCTTTAAGGAAAGCCTCCGGTTTTTCTGAAACCATTTGTCTCAGCAGGTCTTTATCGATTTTTCGTTTCCGTCCGCGTTTTACCGGTATCTCAAAATACCCACTGTCCGGTTTTTCTTCCCAGCCGTAATAGGTTTCAGAGGGAATACCGAATGCTTCCCTCAGCTGCTTAAAGGTATGGCATTCCTGTTTGTACGCCGCCACTCTTTTCTTGTAATCTAAGCTATATGCCATATTTTATTTTCGCCTCTTTTTCCAGTTACTTAACTGAATTTACTATAAAAGCTGAATTAAGGCACGAAAATCCAATTTGGAATTTTTTCCAATCGGAATTCAGTGAAGGTTAAATTATGTGTTATAAAAATATAAAAGAAACAAGAATACACCCGCAGTTATGCGAAGTCCGCGTAGCGGACGGAGTATAACTGCGGGCTTGCCCGTCGCCTGTTATACAAAAGCCGCGCAGCGGATTTTGTATAACAGGTCTGTTTACGCTGCGCCTGACTGTGGCGCCTTGCCTCCCCGTTCGGCTTAGGTCAGGCGCTTCGCTCCTTCCCACGCCTCATTGCGGCACATTTTGCCCGCCCTGGTCTTTGCTTCGCAAAGCCCTTATCCGGGCTGGCAAAACGTCGTAAACAGCCGAAACGGTATGTGCAATTAATTGGCAGAATCTATTAAAAAAAAGAAAATGTAAAAAAAGTCAGTTAAATTAATTGGTAATTTCCATTTTTTTCACTTCCACCAGATTGGTATGCTGAGGATTGCCCCGGGCAAAAGGCGTTGGAACCTGGGATGTAAGCACATTGAGAGAACCAGCAGTATCAATCCCTGAATCGTCAGGGCTATACCACGCTCCCTGAGCAAGGGCTGCCGTGCCAGAGATGATCCGAGGAGTAATATGTACCGGAATCCGTATTTTCCCCCGATTGTTCCATACCTCCGCAAGATCGCCGTCCTGTAACCCTCGGTGTTTTGCGTCCTCGGGATGAATCCAAAGCCGTTGAGGATCGATTTTCGCAAGTTTTGGGTTCTTGTCGTGGATCGAATGGGTGCGCCGTTTGGTGTGCCATCCAATGAGCTGTAGCGGATATGTCGCGCTGAGGGGATCCTCAGGACCTTCAGGACATGGTCGATATCCCGGAATAGGCGGAACTTCATCAGGTCTGCCTGCCGTATAGAGTTGTTGAGAAAAAATCTCGATCTTGCCGGAAGGAGTCGGAAAAGGATGCCCTTCAAAATTTCGGATCTGATCTTCGTAGGCAATATAAGGTTTTCGCGGTTTAAAATGATAGCCTCCTGCACGCTTAAACGTCTCATAATCAGGCAATTCCGGTTCAGCATGACCGCAGCCGGCATAAATCGACTCCAGCCATTGAGGGTACTCTGTATACCCGCTAGACCAGAGTTCCCACAGTCCAAGCCGCCGAGCTAGGGCTTCAATAAAGGCATATTCAAACCGAGAACCAAATACGGGATCAATAACCCGATTGTTGAACAACAGATAATTCCCAAAATCCCAAGGAGGAGCGATGTTTTCATCTTCAAAAAAAGAAGAAGCCGGCAAAAGTATGTCCCCAAACTGTGCGCTGGAAGTCATAAATACATCGGAACAGAGGATAAATTCACATTTACTCGTATCTTTGAGGAGCCGGATCGTCTTGTTGATGTCTGAATGTTGATTCACCAAGGTATTGCCCGCAAGATTACAGATCATTTTGATATTTTCCTCAAGCCGAGGCACGCCTTGTAATCCGTCTGCTTCAGGGGTCATTTCCCGGGCGTGTTCTACGGCGCGAGTCCATAGAAAGCTTGGTATCTTTCCCGGATAAGGATTGATCGGAATAGGATAGCCCTGAAAAGCGGGTCCCGGAACACTCCCAATTCCTGCGGCGCCTCCTCCCGGAATGCCCACGTTTCCGGTTAAACAGGTGAGCATTGCCAAAGTACGGACGGTTTGCTCTCCAGACCCAGTACGCTGGGGACCGAGTCCGGGCAAAAGACATGCAGGCTTGGCAGTTGCGTATCTCCGGGCAATATCCGCAATAACCCCAGCGGATACGCCGGTAATCCCCTCAGCCCATACGGGAGTTTTGGGAATTCCGTCTTGCCAGCCAAACAGATAGGCTTGATAGCTTTGATTTTGCGGAATGTCTTGGGGGATATGAGCTTCATCAAAACCAAGACAGAAGGCATCCATGAAACCCTGATCCTGTAAACCTTCAGACCATATCACATACGCCATAGCGTCCGCCAAGGCAGCGTCTGTTGAAGGACGGATAGGGATCCACTCGCCTTTCAGGGAACGCACGGTATCGCTCTGCCGGGGATCGATCACTATGATAGGAATCCCTTTTTCCCGTACCTTGGCTATATAATAATTGCGGTCTGAGCCGAATATCGTTTCTTTAGGATTATGCCCCCAAAGAATCAGCAATCTCGTATTTAGTATATCCTCTGGGCTGTTTCCACTGAAAACATCGCCATAGATGAAAGGCGTAATAAACCGGCTGCACGCGCTGCTGTAACTATTATAATACCCAAGATATCCGCCGTCAAAACTGAGAAGCCGCTTAATAAGCCCGTCTGGACGGAGTACCGCGCTGACCCCAGTGGAATAGTTTACATATCGGGAAGCGGGACCATAGGCATCCCGAATCCGAGTCCAGGCTTCAGCGGTAATATCTGCGGCATCTTCCCAAGATATCCGGCGGAACCGCCCTTCGCCGCGCCTGCCGATCCGCTGCATAGGATAACGCAGCCGCCGAGGGTCCAAGTAGGTTTCCCGATAGGATAAACCCCGTATACAAGCCCGCATATTCGTGGATCCTACCAGTCCGCGATCACCTCGGATCCCCAGAATACAGCCTTCTTGTTCCCGTACCTGTATGGCGCACTTGCCGCCGCAGTTATTTCGTCCTGCGGTATTGATGAACTGTTCCGGTCTGTCTTGTATAGCCGGACCAGGTCCTGAACAATATGCGGCGTATCCGTACCAATCAGGCAAGGGGACAGTCGGCGGTTTCTGCGGCGCTGCGGTAAATGCTACAAGCCGATCCGCAATCTTGAAGAATACAGGAGATTTTCCATAACGGCGGATCCCCTGGGCGGCGGCGGCGGCGGTATCCTTAAGGTAGTCCGCAATAAATCCTTCGGCGCCTTGGATATACTGCCGCGGTTCTGCCCCGCGTTCCACTGTATAAAGTCCCGAAGCATATAGGTAACAGAGAAAACGATACTGCTGACCGATAAAATCCGGCGGATTCCCGTCCATTGGTTCAGGAGCATACCCCCAAGAATGATACTGTTTGACTACTTCAAGGGTGTGCATATCCAACAGTACGCCCTCGGCTTTGCATACCGAAGCCCAAAGGGGAACGTACATTTCCGCATCAACTCCTTTGAACAGAGCGTCATATTCAAGAATAAGGGATTCCCGATCTGATTTGGAATCAGCCTCAGACTGCATATCAAGCCATTTGGGGAAATCATCGAAAAAAAGGCATAAATCATGGCAATCGTACCAGTTGCATAACAATTTTGTTTTCATAATTATCTTGAAAAAAGTATACTATATTTTTCAAGTTTTTTAGTATACCGCCCCGCGGTCAGGGTTTTACGGCGAACCGGATAAGGCTGCAAAGGGGTATGAAAATTTCTGTATCAACAGTATTTGACTTTTAGACAGGACTGGATAATAATAAAAACATGGAGATTCAGAACGTTTTTACCGGTAAGAACAGGTCCTGCCTCGAATATACAATGTTTTTGTATAAGCCTTGGAGGGTTTGCTCTTTTTTGTATATACAATAAACTACTATTACTATATGTTTTATCAGAATGGAGGTTCTGTTATGGCACAAAAAGAAGAGTCCAGCATAAAAGAACTGGTGAATATGCTGCTTCAAAGTTATCAGGAGCATGAGGAAATCATCAAAGTTGGTACTGGAAATCAGCTTAACCGGAGCGTGATTATTGACATTATTGAGAAGCTGCGGTGTATTATATTCCCCGGATATTTCGGCAAGAAGAATATATCCTCTAGTTCGGTGGAATATTATGCCGGGGATTTACTGGAAGATGTGATATTTAATCTCTCAAAACAGATCGCTCATGCGCTCCACCACCGGCAGGGCTATGATCAATCCCCATCGGATTTGGGAATCTCCGCCAAAGCCGAGGAATTGACCTTTTCCTTTTTGTCTCGACTCCCTCAAGTCCGGCAATATCTGGCTGCCGATGTTTCCGCTTCTTTTGACGGAGACCCGGCGGCGTTCAGTAAAGATGAAATCATTTCTTCCTACCCCGGAATCTATGCGATTATGGTATATCGGCTTGCTCACGTCTTGTATGAATTAAACATACCCCTGATCCCTCGGATCATGACTGAACACGCTCATAATGTTACCGGCATCGACATTCATCCAGGAGCCCAGATAGGGCATCATTTTTTTATTGATCATGGTACGGGAATTGTTATTGGAGAAACCACGGTTATCGGCAATCATGTCAAGCTCTATCAGGGGGTTACCTTGGGGGGACTCTCTACCAAAGGGGGACAGACCATGAAGGGAACCAAACGGCATCCCACGATTGAGGACGACGTTACGATTTATTCCGGGGCGTCGATTCTGGGAGGAACCACGGTTATCGGTACAAGAGTCGTGATCGGCAGCAATGCGTTTGTTACCCAATCGGTACCAGAGAAAACAAAAGTAAGCGTGAAAAATCCTGAACTCCAATACAAGATAGAGGAACAAAGCTCATGGAAGTATAAGGAATTCCAGCAGGAAGCGTTTTGGGATTATGTAATATAACCTGCGGCACGGCTGTTGGTACCGATGCCGATCAACTACCGAGTCTGACGCTTCGGGGGTGAATCCCATGCTTCAGACTGTATATGGCTGTGCAGGTTTCTGCGGCGCGTTCAAGCTGATTTCCTTCGTAGAGAAAAATCAGATCTATTGATTGATTAGGTCCCTGTTTTGCGAGCAGCCGGTCTAGTCCAAGGGTTTCTGAAACGCCTCGGGGCAACGCGAGGATCACAATTCCCTGAGCATCCGGGGAATAGGGAAGTTCTTCCTGAGCGGAAAGGGGCAGCGCCGCAGGATATGCCAATACCGCGGCAAGTTCCGCTTGGGTTCCGCGTTGTATGTCCCCGCCGGTATAGCCGATGCTGACGGCTATGCCTCGTTCCATAGAGCTTACGGCTAAGGCAAGGGCGTTTTCACAGAGCCCATCCACCCCGCGTCGGGCGGCTTCATCAGTATATAACGCGGGATCGCTTTGAGTATCTACTATAATAAGAAGCCTCGCATGAGGCGGGGGTTCAGGTTCGCCTTCCCGGACAAAGAGGTCTCCCAAATGTCCATAGAGTTTCCAATTTATCCGCCGAGGATCGTCTCCCGGAATATAGGGACGGTGATCTGTGAGGTTATCAGTTCTCAGGAATCGTGGTTCATTTCGCCGCACCGTACCGCCGGATTGGATAGTAACCGGAAGGGGTTCCGCTGCTTTTTTCGGCGTTACCAGAAGCCGGGGACCTCCGGTTTGGGGAATACGGAAGGTCAGCCGGAAAAAACCCGGAACGTCAAAGATCCCGAACTCGTCATACCTTGTGTAATAAGCTCCTCGGTCAGGCGCAATAAATGTATCGGTTCCTGTTTTGAGAGAATCCGGATCAAAAAGATGGCGGATAGAACGTCCGTCTTTAGTAGTAAGCCGTATCTCATACCGAATGAGAATTCCCGGAAGTCTGAGGAACGGTCTTTTTTGGGGGGTATTCTGACTAGTCTCAACCGTAAAACCGCATATCCCCTGATTTCCAGGGCTGACCTGTTTGGTAATGATCTGAGCTGAAACAGATCTGACCCGTTTTCTGTGTATGCAGGAAAGCAAGACGATAGTCAAAAAGCAGTAGCCCAGCACCGCCAGAAACACCGCGCCTACTAAGATAAGAGCAAATTCATTGCGGATACTGCCCGCAGTAAAGGCGAGAAAGGTGAGGATCAGTACAAAAACCCCTAATGTACGGGGTACCGGCAGTATATCGGCGACGGATATGCCGATTACCGTATCAGACAGGTCATTCTGTTTTAATGCCGTTGATTCGCGCAAGACATATCTCCCTAATAAGCGGTTCTCCCTGAGCGCGAGAGTCTCGTAATTTTAACCTATGGACTAATACTGGAGCAGCCAAAACCACAATATCCTCGTCAGTTACAAAAGTTCTTCCCCGGACCAGAGCCAAGGCTTTAACAGCCCTCAAAAAATGCAGCCCTGCTCGCGGAGAAGCGCCCAGCAGAAATCCCCGATGACTTCGAGTATCTCGGACTATATCGGCGATGGCTTCCTTCAGCGCAGGATGACAAAACACCTGGGCCGCCGCTTCTTGAGCAGCCAGAAAATCCTGTATGGTCACCGCTGGTTCAAGCCGGTTCAAGCCGTATTCCCCGGGATTTTCATTGAGTATTGCCAATTCCGCATCCCGATCAGGATAACCCAGAGACAGGCGCATCATAAAACGATCAAGCTGGGCTGCGGGAAGGGGAAAGGTTCCCTCACTTTCTATAGGATTTTCGGTAGCAATAACAAAAAACGGCTCCGGCGGACGATGCGTGGCGGAACCAATCGTTACCTGCTGTTCAGCCATGACTTCCAGCAATGCGGACTGTACTTTAGGGGTAGTCCGGTTAATCTCATCTGCCAGTACAATATTAGCCAATACCGGTCCGGGTACAAACTGAAAGGAACGGCTTTCAGGATCGAATATATCAACGCCGGTAATATCATAAGGGAGAAGATCAGGAGTAAACTGGATGCGTTTGAATAATAATCGATCATTCTCAGCCCCAATGAGCCGAGCAAAGGCTTTAGCCACCGTGGTTTTCCCAAGCCCTGGATTATCCTCAATCAGCACATGTCCCTTAGCCAAAAGTCCGGCGGTGAGCAGCTCCAGAAATTCCCGCTTACCTTGTATTATCTTGTCAGCGCCGTTAATGAGGGCTTCCGCAGCCTGTTCACTTTTCATATCAAGAAGCATACCATGATTAGGGTAATATAATGCAAGTAGGAGGGTTAGAAGAAAACCCGTAACGGCATCTCAGAAAAACCTCAATATCCATCCCGCAGATTGCGCTTTATTATGGAGGTTTATGGTCAGTCCTCGGCAGAGCCAAGAATAGATTTTAATAATTTTTAATAATTTTTTAATAATATTGTAGAAAAAATTGATCTTAGCAATCATATTATAGGATGCTCTCAATGCAGAGAAGGATATTTCATTGGCTATTAACTATACCTATTGACAATTTTTTGTTTTCTCTGCATGGTTACTTATATGTTGACTTGTACTCCATGTATACATAAAACGGTTCCTGAAGAATACCGGCACATTGCGGAGGCTTTATTCCCGCCTGAAGGGTTTTGTAAGGAGCAGGGACCGAGTATCGAGGCTGTCCTATCGTTTGCTGAAATTTTAGGAATTGGCGCTGACTATAAGCGTCTGCTGGGGAATATTTCAGAACCTCAGAAAGCCGGTACTGAATTACCGCGATTTTTGAAGCATTTTCAGAATAACCTTGACTTGCTCATCCAAAAAACCTGGGTTGAAAAAGCCGATGAAGCCCGGAAAGAGCAGCTTCAAGATCGGATACCTGAGTTTATCGCAAAGATCGAAGCGGAAGATTATCAAAAGGCTCTGGCGGATTTCAG
>JAITHD010000075.1 GCA_031280155.1 Treponema sp.
TGGCTTTGACCGCTTCCATTACCTGCTGGGCTATTTTTTCCAAAGCCGCCGCGTTTTCCGTCTCAAAATGCCGTTCTACTTCCGCAAGCCCCTGCTCAACAGCCTCAAATTTCTCTTTACTGTCAGCAATACGTTTATTTACTTTTTCCACAAACGCCGATTCTTCCCGAATCCGGTTTAAATTTTCCTGAACCCTGACGCTCATTTTAACTAATTCTTCCAAAGAAGCATCATAAGCGTTAAGCCGCTCGTCAATACGGGCAACTGCCGCGGCTTTAGTTGACAGCTCTTCGTCAGTTATCTGGAGGCGCCGCATTAATTCTTTCGCCGCCTTTTGCTGGACATCTAAAGATATGGCATAATCTTTTACAGCCCCTTCTTTTTCCGCCACAAATTCGGTCAGTTCCTCTTTGAGCTGCGCAGCGTACTTCTGAACCTTATTCATAGACTGACTGTGCCGGTCAAATTGCCGGTACAAGAACAAGACTACCCCTACAATACCAAGGGTTAAAACATTACCTATTGTAAAAAATTCCATATTATTACTAACCTAATACATAATCGCCCAATTGGCGATAGTCAGAAAATATAAAATCCGCATTGCCATTACGGCGGCGGTGTCTTCTGAATGGAGCGCTTATCAAAGCAGCTTTCATTCCTGTATTTTTTGCTCCAATTATATCATATTGTACACTATTTCCCACATAAAGAAGCCGTTCAACAGGAATTTCCAATTTTTTTACTAATTCCAGAAACGGCGCGGGATCTGGTTTCAAAGCTCCGACCCGCTCCGAACAGAGTACAGCAGCCCACAACCCGTGCAGGTTGAGATAATCGAGTTTTGTTTCCGGCGGAAAATCCGAGAGCAGTCCCAATTTTACGCCTCCTTCCCGCAGAGATTGAAGGGTTTCTCGTACTTCAGGATAGAGTTTAATAGTTTTGAACAACGGTTCCCACCCTCGATAAATGAGCCGTTCAGTCCGATCCTTAATGATCTGACGATCTATATGGAGGATTTCACCCATAATTTGGGCTTGTATGTCGTAAAAAGTCTCAGCTTCGGCTCCAGCCTGACCGGTACGCGCCGTTGAACCGGCTCTGAGTATGTTCCGGGCTTTTCCTAATGCCAGGAGCAACCAGGGCTCTCTGACAATAAAAGGTATGAGAGGGATATAAAATCGATAATTCGGATATAGGGTTCCATCTAAATCAAAGGCGACCCCGTCAAATTTTTTGCTCATGTTATTTTAATACTATTTCATACTAAAAAAATAAGATAATTGCAAGTAGGCGGAAGTACCTGCTCAATCACGGCAAACTCAGAATGTTATGGGGGTCAGCGAAAAAGACCGTATATTTTCTTTATGTATCTGCCGGTTATTTGTATCGCTGTGCGTTGTATGAATATACTCTAGGAGTGTATGTTGACAAAGTATAACCGTTCTCTTAGTATTAAAATATGGCAGAAGATGAGTTTCTAAGCGATGCTGATTTTGGACGCTACCGTACGCTTATTTACAATGAAAGCGGTATCCATTTTACTTCGACTAACCGTTCAATATTAGAAAGCAGATTAAAAGAGCGGCTTCGAGATAAAGGGTTATATTCTCCGCAAGACTATTTTAGTATGATCACGAAAAATGGGGAGGAACTCAAAAATTTCCTTGATTCGATTACCACTAATTTAACTCGTTTTTTTCGTAATAACGCTCACTTTGATGCCTTAGAAAAGTATGTTGTTCCTGAATTGTTCAGAATAAAAAAGGGAACCTCTAATGCTAATGTAAAAATTTGGAGCGCCGGCTGTTCCAGCGGCGAAGAACCTTACTCGATTGCAATGCTGATGGCTGAATTTCTGCCGCCTTCTTGGAAATTTGAGATAGTTGCCAGTGATATAAGTCTTAAATCCCTCATGGAGGGGAAAAAAGGGTTTTATTCGGATCCCCGTATTGTCGGAGTCCCTGATTCGTATGTGAAAAAATATTTTCACCGAGTAGAAGGGGGATATCAGGTTAAACCAGAAATCATGTCGAAAATCCGCTTTGATTATCACAATCTCAAGCATGATTCAGGCTTACGGAATTTGGATATTGTATTTTGTCGAAACGTCATAATCTATTTTGATGAACCAGCGCAAGTTGCGGTGATGAAGCGGTTTTGGGAAGTTATGGCTCCCAAATCATTCCTTTTTATTGGTCATTCTGAATCTCTGTTCGGGATGGATACCCAATTTGAGTTTGTAAAGACCTCTTGGGCTACTTTTTATAGAAAGTTTATATAAAGGATGCCGCTTGCTATGAGGATCGTTATGGATGGAGGAACTTAGGTTTGGCTGACGACATTGGAGTATTGATTGTCGATGATTCCGCACTCATGCGTAATATTATCGGCAAAATGGTGGATGCCACTCCCGGTCTCGCAATAGCTGAAAAGGCTATGAACGGGATATTTGCACTGAGGAAAATTCCTCGGGTTAACCCTGATGTTATTGTTCTCGACCTTGAAATGCCTGAAATGAACGGCATTGAATTTCTTAAAGAACGTAAAAAACTGGGCATCAAAATACCAGTGGTTATCCTCTCTTCTATTGCCCGCAGGGGAGCTGAAACAACTATGGAAGCCCTTGCGTTGGGCGCAAGCGATTTTATCCATAAACCTGATGCTACAGTCCAAGACCTCAGGACTGTGAAGGATGTGCTGACCGATATGCTCTTGGGATACGGCGGTAAATACCGCCGATCTGAAGGAAAACAGCTTCCTCCTCTGGACTATACCAAAAAAATGGAAGCCGCATATCCAATCTCGCCGCCGCCGGTTCATTCGGATGTGTCTTTTACCCGCATAAAGACTACGGTGTCTGCTAATACGCTGCCCCAGGGGGCTCCTGCTAAACCTCTAACGCCTTTAAGAAAACCCGGTAAAATCGAAATTATTGGGATTGGCATTTCTACCGGAGGACCTGACGCGCTGCGCTATGTTTTTTCCAAACTTGATCCGGATTTCAAAACGCCTATCGTGGTGGTTCAGCACATGCCTGCGGGATTTACCAATGAATTTGCCAAAAGTCTGGATCGGGTATGTCCTATGGAGGTAAAAGAAGCGGAAGAAGGAGACCTGATCAAACCGGGGCGCATCTTGATAGCTCAGGGAAATAAGCATTTAGAAGTAGAACGGCGTTCCTTGGCTGCGGTGGTTCATCTTTCAGAGGCTCCGCTGGTCAGCGGCCACCGTCCCTCTGCGGACGTACTGTTCGCTTCGGTGGCAAAAGCCTATACGAATCATGCAATGGGAGTTATTATGACCGGCATGGGGCGGGACGGGGCGGAACAACTTGGATCGATTTATAAAGAAGGGGGCATCACCCTTGGGCAAGACGAGGCAAGCGCGGTGGTGTACGGTATGCCTCGGGTAGCCTACGAGCTTGGGCATGTAATGGAACAAATACCCTTGGATAAGATGGCAAGTCAAATCTGCGCTATTACTAAAGCATCCCGCTAAGTTCGCGGGGTACGATGCGCCAGCGCCCGTCAGTCCGCTCAAATGCGGCGGTGGATAGGTGAATTTGCCTGCCGTCTTCTGCAACGAGTTTGGCTTTTCCCATGACTACATTGACTTCCAGCACTTTCCAGACCGTTCCGTCATAGGTAATTTTACACCCTTCCGGCGGAACAAGCCGCCGCTGTTCATGGTAAAAGTAATGTTCATACGCAAGGCAGCAGAGAAGCCGCCCGCAGGGACCGGAAATTTTCATGGAATTTAGGGATAGATTCTGATCTTTCGCCATTTTTATTGATACCGGCTTTAATTTGTCCGATACCGTATGGCAGCAATACCCCCTGCCGCAAACCCCGAGACCTCCAAGCTCTCGGGATTCATCCCGAATCCCAATTTGCCGCAGCTCTATTCGGGTTTTAAAAATACTTACCAGATCCTTGACCAGTTCCCGAAAATCTACTCGGTTGTCTGCGGTAAAAAAAAAGAGAATCTTCGGATCTTCTAGGAGATAATGAACTGAAACCAGTTTCATTTCCAGATTATGAAACCTTATTTTCTCTTTACAGATAGTAAAGGCTTCTTGTTCCTGTATTTTATTGTTCCCTGACTTTTCTAAGTCTTGAGGTTCAGCCCGCCGTTCTATCCGAGTGATCTCTGAAAGCATTTGGGGATTGATTGTTGGTATACTCCCGATCACTTGGGCTAAATCCCTGCCGTACCGAGTCGGAACCAAAACCATACTTTTAGGCGGCAGCGTTTCTCCCGCATAGGCGGCAAGAAAGGTTTCATAAGAATACAAAAGCCTGAGCCGGTATATCGGCGTACCCGGCGCAAGAGGCTCCAAATCCGCCCCGGCTGGAACGATTACCGTCGTGCTTTCAAGCCCAATTTCCCCCGGATTATCTTCTAGGGTGTAAATATCCTCGTCCATATCATAATTATTTGAATCGCTCATCAGCTCTCCTCTGATATTAATGCAGTAAATCCACAAGCATACCGGTAATCTCTCCAAGACGGCGGAGAATTTCCAGTTGGGAGGTCTGTCCAGACAAAATACCTGCGGCTAACTGCTCTAATTTACTGTCCAGGACCTGAACAATCGTTTTCGAGCGGGCTTGCTGGCGGAAGCGATAGGTTTCCCGTTTAATATCATACCCATACTTCACGACGTAGTGGAGAAACTGCTTTACCGCTTTTTTATATCGCTTTATCTCTTCCGGCAGGGGGCGATTCTTTAAATCATCCCCCGCGCTATGAACTTCGTCCAACAGCGCTTTAACAGTTTCTTCAGAATAAGGCAGGGCTTCCAATGCTTCCGCTTCTGAAACAGCGTTTTGGCTTATCCGTTCAAGCAAACCTGAAAAACGGGTTTTTCGGCTTTCTCTAGCAGGTCCTGAATCTTTTGTTTTTTTTGTTTCAGTTTTTATGCCGCCCAAAAGTCCGGCGTTAAAAAAAAGAGAAGTATCTATCTTAGCCATGTTTTAATGAATGTCCTGAAAGTACCGATCTGATCCGTTGAACGTCCTGCTGTTCAGCTACCGCCTTGTTCCATTGTTCGTCACTTTGACAAACCAAGACTTTGCCGTGAATCAGACACCCTTCGTCAGCCTGTATGCGCCGAGTAATTACATCTCCCAATATCAAAGCGCTGGCAAGGATGACGATCTGTTCGCTTGCCAGAATATTGCCGCATACCACGCCGCCTACGGTTATAGCCGTACCGCTTACATTGCTCTTGAGTCTAGCCCGTTCACCGATATAGACCCGCCCTTTTGCTTGTACGTCTCCTTGAATATTGCCGTCAATTCGGGTAAATCCCGCGGATTCAATCAGTCCATTAACATTAGTCCCTGGACCTATGATGGTATTGACTAAAAAATCTCCCCGCTTGCTATGACCCATAGATAGTTCCGTTTAGTGGTTTCTCATAAGGTTGGAACGGATATTGATATACTTATAAGGATCTACCACATCCGCACCAATATGAACTTCATAATGCAGGTGGGGACCAGTAGAAAGTCCTGTATTACCAATATAACCGATCACTTCGCCCTGCTGCACCCGCTGCCCGGTTTTAACTCGAATCGTAAGCATGTGGGCGTAACGGGTGTAAAATCCATGTTTATGTTTGATAATCACATTATTTCCGAATCCGCTATGGTCATAATCAACCGTAACAACCTGTCCATCCGCGGTAGCTATAATGGGGTCTCCCTGCCGGTATGTGGAAAGGTCTATGCCTTTGTGGATATAATATTGGCCGGTAAAAGGATTTTCGTTCTGCCCAAAAAACATAGAAATATGACCGATTCCCCCTTTTATGGGCCAAATACTGGGAATTTCAGTAAGCAACGCGCTTTGAGAGTCTAAAAGTACGCCGATTTCCTTAATCGGTTCCACTGCGGACAAAAGATATCCGCTAAGTTTGCGGATATCATACACTTCCTGAAGCGTACCCTCAGGGGTTTCTTTTATATCGAAGAATGAGGATAAATCGCCGCCCCATACTGAACTGGGGTTGTTTCTGCCGGTAAGATCCTTACCCAGCGCTGAAAGCGTACCTGAAAGAGCCGACTCAAAACCGCGGGCTTCCCGCAACAAATGAGCGGTTTCGTCTCGCAGCTGATCCAGACTTGCCTGAGTTTCTTGCAAAAGGCTGTCTTTATCGGTAAAATTTCCCTTCGGCATATAATTATATGATGCGCCGTACCAAAGAAATGCCCCTATCCCGCCTGCCAGCATAAGAATGAAACAGAGAACGGACAACATACTAATATGGAGATTATATACTTTTTTTTCAGAATGAGGCACAAGAACAATAGTATATTGCCGAGTAAGGGTTTTATACGCTCCTTTTCCCAGCCTAACTATACCTTCCCCTATAAAAATCAACAGGTCCTTGACTTTTTGGACTATATTATTTTCAAATTTCTTATATTCATGGACTGGCGCCACAGTATACCTCTTACTATAATATTATAAATTGATAACATCATAACAGATAGATAAAAAAATGTCAAATGCTGAAAAGATGATTGTAAAAATCATAGTAGTTATTGATCGTAATGCCTGTTTTTGATATATATACAATATGGCAGTCCTCTCATGGAACGAAATCAAAACCAGAGCCGCCGCCTTTGTAAGCGGCTGGAGCGGCAAAGCCCCTTCCGCGCGGGAGGAGGCGGACGCGCAGACCTTTCAAATAGATTTTTTTAACATCTTCGGCGTTGACCGGAAAAAGGCCGCCCTCTTTGAAAGCAAGGTACGGCTTTACAAAGACCGCGCGCCGGGCTTGTTCGGCGGTGAAGGCGGCGCTTCCGGCTACATCGACTGCTTTTGGCCCGGACATATCCTTATCGAAAT
>JAITHD010000110.1 GCA_031280155.1 Treponema sp.
AGGATAAATACGCATATTGTAAAGCAGATTAAAAATAATATTGCTGTCGGGAACCGGATAATGTTTTTTGCCGTAGAGCAGCGGGCTTAACTCGATAGCGTCTTCGTCAAAGGACTGCAAGCCGACGTGCCAATATAACACAATAGTATTCGTGGTAACACTGATCATCTTTTCTATGCTTTCTTTTAAGTCAAGCATACCAAGCGAGAACGACGCGAAACAGAGATCGTAAGGCCCTTCCAAATCCGCCGCAACATCAACATCTTCCCAGCGTTTCGGAACAAGGCGGATATTATCCGCGCCTTCAAGGGATATCTGATCCTTAAAAACTTCGGCCATGCCCGCCGCAGGCTCAACCGCGCTTACATGAGAAACTTTTTTTGAAAGGGGTATCGCGATATTGCCGGGCCCCGCGCCAATATCCAGCACCCGGGATCCGCTTTTTATCATTCTGGAAAGTTCGGCAGCCCGCTTTTTCGCGCTGGGGCTTGCGATAAATGAATTAAAATAATTCTTTGCCGCGTCCTTGTCCTCCCAGGCGGTCCAACATTCTCCGCCGTGTCCAGAATCAATGTTTTTGCGCTGGGCCTCCTTCCATGCCTCGTTCCAGTCTATCCTATCCAGTTCCATAGTTCCTCCAAAAATATATTTCGCAAGCAGACGCTTTATCTGCCTTACCCTGTAGGCAGATAAAGCGTTACCCCAGACGTTCAAGCGTGTACTGAACGACAGCGTCCTGTATAGAGGGACATTCAATATCCCTGATTTCTTATTATTTTATGAGAATACGCTTTTCAAATGAAAAGGCTCTTTATATTGGCGTAAACTGAAAACCCGCTTTCATAGCAGGATAAAACAACATTTTACCGAAAGCACCGTAAAGCCCCTGCCTTTAGGACTAGAGAGTGTCAATAACAGCTCCCGGCAATACCGGTTCAAGCGATCCCAACCTAATTTTCAAAATCGGCTGGAACGACAAATAATAAAACTATAATAATGTTATATCTTTTGTATATAATTGTCAAGCAAAAATATTTTTATAATATTATTTTTCAAAAAATTCGTATAGATCCTATGAACCAATACTATAACAGCGTAGAATGGGAGTGTCCCACTAATGCCGGATAAAGCATAATCAGGACACTCATGCGGCGATAAATCCGCGTTATTTTGGAATGATTATTTTTCCGTAGCCCTCAAAAGGATAGGGTATTGTTACCCGTCCTTCAGCAACGTCCCCCAATCCTCCATAAAGGTCAGCTCTGCCGTCGCCGCGCATAACGATGCCGCTGGTAAATGTACAATCTGCCAGTTCTGGTTTCTTTGCCGGACCCTCAGGATAAGAGCTTCGGGTAGCGAGAATCTTTTCGTCAAGAATACGGTTGCGTACTGGATCGAATACAAAGGAAACATTTATATAGACCGCAAGAGGCGGATCCCCCGGCGCATGATAGCTTTTGTGTCCGATAATACCGATATAACCGGAATCCAGCAAATGACACTGATTGCAGCCCCCCCATTCGCCGCCGCCGAAAAGACCGGGAATGATGCGAGCCCCGGCGACAGCTTCTTCATCAAGACTGTCAAGATCGGGAATAACCGTAAAACCCACGACCGAAGCGGAACCGTATTGTTTCTCAACTTCTTCATTTCTAGGACGGGAAAATACGCCTATGCCGTTAGGAAGTTCTACCAGCCGGATATCTTTCATGCCCTCAGGTCCAGTGGTAAAGTACCGTAAGTCTTCAAGATCGGTTCCCCGATAAAAATAGCCGTAAAACGTACAGAAATGATTCCGCCGGTATTTCACATGGGTTCCTCCCAGAACAAGTTCGCCGCCTATGACGGAAATAAACGGGTCTTCAAGCTGGTAAATCATACTGTCTTTAACCAAGGCGTATTCATCTTTTCCAGTTTCCTCAAAAAGCCGCGCCCAAGATCGGGCCCATTCATGGCGCTTTTCAACACGGCCATAGATATACCGGCGCTCGTTCCAGGTAAACGGCGCGGAACAGTTATAAACATCAAAACCGCTTAATCCTTTAAAGGTCAAAAGCGCGTTTTCCCCGGACTGCCGGTTCTTTTCAAAAACCGCTTTTTTTTCCGCAGTGATCATGGTTACGCTCATATTAATTGCTCCGGTTTAAGAAGGCGGCGGATATTCCGCCGTCCTTTTTCATTTTTATTTCTTTTTAGATCCTATATGTGCGGCAACCTGTCTGCGGTATTCCGCAAGCGCCTTGTCAAGTCCCGCAGCTTTCATGCGCTGCAATGCCCCAGGAAACGCTTCGTCATAAGAAAGAACGCCGGCGTAAATCGGTACAATAGCGGCTCTGAATTCGGTCTGAATATTCGCCCATTCAGCTTCAACTGCGGAAGCGTTGAAGAAAAAATCCGACCCGGGAGAAGCGACGGCTTTGGGATTAAAGGTGTAGAGATACTGAACTTCCATAGGAAGGGCGTTGGAGTTCGGTATCATAAAATTAACGTTTCCCAGCATCCAGTCGGCTTGACTGTAAAGGGTTTTCTTGTTCGCGTCAACGCCTTCGATTTTAAGTTTCCGGGGGTCCAGGGTGTATTCCTGCCCTTCCCGTCCATACATAAAAAGATTGTAGTTTTCTTTGCTGCTGTAGAGCCAGTCAAAAAATTTAACAGCGGCTTCAGGATGTTTACTGGTAGAAGAAATACCGTTAAGATTTTTCACTACAACAGGATAAATATCAGGTTTTTCAGGATTCATTTTTACCAGAATATAATCTTCAGGTTTTATGTTTGGATTATTATTTTTCCGTACATCGTCAATATAACTGTCAATGCCTCCGATAGTGAAAAACCAATTACCGCTCCGGTAGATATTGTTTCCTTGATCCGTAGTGAGGGTAAGCACGTCAGGGTGAATAAGTCCAGCCTCATAAAACCGGCGCATTATAGCGGCGTTCTTTTTGAATTCTTCACTTTCAATCCAAGAGTCTACGGTTCCATTCTGCCGGATCAGCGCGACAGCGTCTTTCACGATAAAGGGCCATGCAGCGTAGGTTCTCATAATAGCGTTGGCTTTAGCGAAATCCGTAAAACCCCAAACCGGTATGTACAGTTTTCCTGAACCGTCCCAGCGGGCGGCAATATCTTTTGCCGTAGCGATAAGCTCATCTATGGAATTAGGAATGCTGTGACCGAATTTATCCAGTACATCCTTACGGATAGAAAAACCATCGTCATTAGACAGTTCAGCCCATTGCGCGGGAATACCGTATATTTTACCTCCGATACGCATCGCGTCCCAAGCGCCGGGGCTGATCATTTTTTTGAGATTAGGACCGTATTGGTCAATAAGCGCGGTAATATCCGTAAGTCCGCCCATACCTTGGTATGCGGACATCTGTATCTGATCCTGCATGATATGAAAAATATCGAACTCATCTCCTGTGGTAAGCATCAGATTCACCCGCTGCTGCCATGCGTCCCAAGGAATATACACAATCTCAACATGAATGCCTTTTTCCGCCTCAAGTTTTTGATTTACCAAGCTGATAATATCATTATACCTGAGCGGCGCATCCCCGGGCATGAGATATTTAACCGTAGTTATCCCCGAAGCGGACTGTTTTGTTCCGCCGGCAAACGCCATTGTTCCTGCCGCAGCGCAGACAAGTAGTAATACTATGAGTTTTTTCATTATAAACTCCCTTTATATTTATTAAGAGCTTTCCGTACCGGCGCTCTATTATCCCTTTACCGAACCGATGGTTAAACCAGATACAAAGTATTTCTGCAAATATGGGTACAGAAGCACAATAGGTCCGATAGTTACCAAAGCGGTCGCCATTTTTATTGATTCCGACGGCGGAGTTTGCGAAGCCGCCGCGCTTCCCATGACGTTCTGTAGATCCCGCAGCATCTGAATTTGGCTTTTAAGCCTGAGCAGCATATATTGCAGAGGATACAGATTCTTATCTTCTACCAGCATGATAGCATTCCAGTAATCATTCCAATAAGCCAGCCCGTAAAACAGCGCAATAGTAGCGATAATCGGTACGCATAGGGGCATATACACCTTTACCGCAATGCCTGCGTCATTAGCGCCGTCTATTACCGCTGATTCCCGCAGACTTTCAGGTATTCCCTGCATAAAATTTCGAGTGAGAAACATATTAAAGGGATTAAAAAGCAGCGAAGGTATCACCAGAGCCCAAAAATTATTCCGCAGTCCTAGTTTTGTTGAGATAAGATACCATGGAACAATACCGGCGCTGAATATCATGGTTATAAAAAAGAAGAGTCCGAAAGCGTTCATGTACTTGTTGTTTCTGAGTGATAAACTGTAGCCTGAAAAACAGGTGATGATCACCGCTGAAACCGTGCCTGTCACTGTTACCATGATTGATACGCCGTAACTTTGCAGCACTTGAGAACCGCTGCTGAATATGATCTGGTATGCATCCAGAGAAAACTCCTGAGGCCAGAAACTGTAACCGTACCGGATAATGGAAGATTCAGCGCTTATGGACACCATAACCGCCAATATCATAGGCGCTAC
>JAITHD010000121.1 GCA_031280155.1 Treponema sp.
TCCCCTCCACACTATGCCCTACTATAAAAAACAATACAAACTACAGGATGACGACTTCCCGGAATCCCTGAGCAGTTTCAGCCGGGTGATTTCTCTTCCGATATGGCCCGGACTGGAGCAGCGCGAGATCGAGCGGGTTATTACGGCGGTTAAGGGTATTGGGAAAGCCCATAGCGTATAAGGGGGAATATGAACTGCAAACCCTATAGCAAACCGGGTACAGTATTACCGGTTTTGATTGGAATACTGACAGGATCGGTTCTGTTTTTCCTCGGCGATAGAGACGATGCTCCCGGACTGTGCCTGATCGGGTTGGTACTGGGTTTTGGACTGGTTTTTTTCGGATTTCATAAGATGAACAAAAAATTCAGAATAAACGTTACAGCCCCTCTTTTTTTCGGAATAACCGGCATTACAGGCGTTCTTGCGTTATTTTTTGACGGTGAATTCGGGGATTCCCCAGGGCTTTTTTTAATAGGAGGAATTGTATTGTGCGTCGGGTTAATGCTTATAGGAATTTTTAACATAAATAAAATAAGGGAAGATTAACCCTGGAATTATTCAAGGGGATGCTGACCAGAAGCGTAGGCGGATAGTTTTATAAAAACGGACTATTCGCTGCATCTTCTGTTTTTGGGTGTTTTTTGAATAGTTTCACTATCTAAAATACAAAAGGTGCTGGTTTTATCTAGGATTACAAATACTCTTTTGACAATTTTGACAATGGAGAAAATGAGTTAAGCGTTTTTGTAAAGGTTTTATAGGGCGCATCCGATAAAAATAGAAAATATTCTATCCCTAGGAGACGCTATGGAACTTAAAATATATCCGTCAATAGAAAACGCAATACTATTATGTCTTTTATTTTTAGGACTGCAAATTGGATTTGGCGTACTGACAGTATTTATAGTTACGCTCTTTAAAGGAGCGGATCAGTTCTTAGAGGTTGGAATTGCAACTGGTTTGACCAATTTGATTGCCTTTAGCATTGTTTTATTCTTAGGGTTTAAAAAAACAAAAAGAAGTTTTAATGATGTATTTAAATTTAATAAAGTTTCACCTTCTCTCTGGTTCACCGTAACTTTATTCATGGCTGGTCTTGTTATTATAACTTCTGAACTCGATAATCTTGTAAATTATCTGCTGCCAATGCCGGAAGCGTTTATACAGGTATTTGATATGCTAACTAAAAAACAAATATTCGCTGTTGAGATAATTATTGTGGTGGTTATTCCCGGATTTATGGAAGAATTATTGTTTAGAGGTCTTATTTTAGACGGACTCAATAGAAATTATTCAATAAAAAAAGCAATGATTATAAGCGCTTTTCTATTTGGTCTCATTCATTTAAACCCTTGGCAATTTTATAGCGGATTCATCATTGGTTTGATTTCCGCATGGATTTGCATACGAGCCAATACAATCCTATTAAGTATTTATATGCATCTTTTTAATAATTTAAGCTACGCCGTAACGGTAAAATATAGCGGCTTTATACCAATAAAAGGTTTTAATATTACTAAACAAGGAGAATTTCAGCCTTTGTGGTTTGATATAACAGGCGCAGTAATGCTGATTACAGGAACCCTATTACTCGTAAAAGGGCTTAATAAAGCGAAAAACCTCAAGGCTTTGCCGTATATAGCGTAAAGGAGAATGGCATGACCTTATATTTCAATTCAGTTTATTTTTCCTATCCTTCTTCAATCAATCCAGTGCTTGAAAATATTACCGCTGAATTTCACCCCGGGTGGACCGGCGTTACCGGCGATAACGGCGCGGGAAAAAGCACCTTTCTCATGCTCGCCGCAGGAATACTGTCGCCCCAAACCGGCGGTATTTCAGGAAATCCCGGTCTGTACTGTGCTCAACGCACCGACGATCTGCCTGAAGACTGGGAAGATTTCTTCGCTTCCGGGGACCCTGAGGCAGGACGTCTTACGGCGCGGCTTGAAATTGAGGCGGACTGGCCTTACCGCTGGGAAACTTTGAGCCCCGGAGAACGCAAGCGTTTCCAGTTGGGTATAGCCCTCTGGAAAGAAAACGAACTCCTCGCGGTGGATGAGCCTACCAATCATTTAGACCGGGACGCCCAGGAGATCATTGCCGATGCCCTGGCTTCATGGAAAGGAACAGGATTACTGGTGAGTCATGACCGTACTCTTCTTGACCGTTTGTGCGGCGCTTGTTTTTTTATCCGTCAAGGTCAAGGAATTCTCCGTCCCGGAGGCATTACCAAAGGGCTTGCCGAAGAGGATCGGGAAGCTCTGGAAGCCCGCCGCGCAAGGCTGCGGCTGCGGAACGAACGGGACCGCCTTGCCGATGAAGCCGATGCCCGGCGGCGGGTGGTCGAAGGTTCAAAAAATCGGCTTTCAAAAAAACATATTGATCCCAAGGACAACGACGCAAAAAGCAAACGTGATTTAGCCTGTCTTACCGGCAAAGACCGTATCAGCGGAGATAACTACCGGCGCATGAAAAACCGGGTTGAAAAGCTGGAAGACCGTATCAAAAAAGCTCCGCTTTCCGGGAGTCCTAAACGGGGAATTACCCTTGAAACCAAAACCATGAAAATGGACAGGCTTTGGGCGGTTCCTGCGGGAAGGCTTCCTTTGGATCCCAGCGGCGCACGAAGTCTTTCTTTTCCTGATATGGTAATCCGCCCCGGAGATCGTATCGCCCTTACAGGACCTAACGGCGCAGGCAAATCAACGCTGATACGATTTCTGCTTGAACGCATATCTGAACAGACAGCGGTACTGTACATTCCCCAAGAGATAAGCCCTGAAGAAGGACAGTCTGTTCTGCTCAGGATAGAACAGGAAACCGAAAAGAACCGGGGAGAAATACTATCCCGTTTTTCCCGTCTTGGATCAGACCCAAGGCTTCTCCTTCAATCTCGGCTTCCCAGCCCCGGAGAGACCCGAAAACTCCTCATCGCTCAAGGGGTGTCCGCTAATCCCGGGCTCATCGTCATGGACGAGCCGACGAACCACCTTGATTTAACCTCGATCCGGCTTCTTGAAGAAACCCTTCGGGAAGTCTCCTGCGGGATTGTACTGGTAAGCCACGACGACGCCTTCCTCACCGCCCTCACTGAAACCGAATGGGCTATAAGCCGGGACGGTGATCTGAGTATTCACGCAAAATATGCGGAGGTCTAAGCCCTCGGCAGCCCAAGCGCACTGCGCCTTATAGGGCATCCCCTCTTTGGAGGGCGGATTTTCTTGTTTTGAAGTGCCTCCCCCTCCTTCACCAATAAGGATTTCCTCGTTTTTTGCAGGGATTTTCTTATTTTGAAGTACCCTCCCCTGCTTCACTGCCAAGGATTTTCTCGCTTGAAGCACCTCCCTCCGCTTCAAAGTGAGGAGGGGGTACTTCAGAGGCGGAAACAGGCGACTCTTGAGTATAAGCTCCTGTTCCCGATTCCCTGAAGGCTAACTTAGCTTTCGCGCGACTTCGACAATTTCAAAAATTTCCAGCTGATCGTTTATCTGGATTCCGTCAAAATTCTCAAATCCTATGCCGCATTCATAACTCGCGGCAACTTCTTTAACATCGTCTTTGAAACGCCGCAGAGACCCCAGTTTGCCTGTATGGACAACAATGCCGTCCCGAATAATATTGACGCTGGCGCTCCGTTTTACCGTACCGGTCAACACATAACAACCCGCGATAGTGCCGAATTTAGGGGTTTTAAAGGTTTCCCGGACTTCCACTGTAGCGATGACCTCTTCTTTAGAGTCAGGTTTGAGCATCCCTTCCATTGCCTGCTGAATCTCTTCTACGGCTTTGTAAATGACGTTATATTTTCTGATGTCAACTTTTTCCTGATCCGCGAGAATTTTCGCCTTAGGAATCGGACGCACATTAAATCCGATGAGAATAGCGTTAGAAGCTATCGCTAAATCTACGTCTCCCTCGTTGATAGCTCCCGGAAGCGCTTGAATCACATTGAGCCGCACTTCCTTGGTGGTGAGTTTTTCCAGACTTGATCTAAGCGCTTCGGCTGAACCCTGTACATCGGCTTTGATAATAACCTTGAGCTCCTGAATCGCTCCGTCGCTGATGGTATCGTAGAGATTATCCAAGGTGATCTTTTTAACGTTTTTCGCATCTTCAAAACGCTTGAGTTCCTGCCGCTTGGAAGAAATGCCCCGGGCTACCTTTTCGTCCTCTACGACCTGAAGCGGATCCCCTGCGTTAGGGATGCCTTCAAAACCCAGAACCTCTATAGGCATCGCCGGAGTCCCAATCTCAACCCGCTCGCCCTTATCGTTAAAAATAGCCCGCACTTTCCCGGGCCAAATTCCCGCTACAAAAGAATCCCCGATTTTCAAGGTGCCTTTCTGAATCATCACAGTAGCCACAATGCCCCGACCATGATCAATGCGGGATTCGAGAATCTTCCCCTCTGCGGTCCGATTATAATTAGCTTTAAGATCGAGTATTTCCGCCTGCAACAGGATGGATTCAATGAGTTTATCAAGCCCCTCTTTTCGCAGCGCCGAGAGTTCGACAAACATGGTTTGTCCTCCCCATTCCTCGGGCTGGAGTCCCTGTTCGGAAAGCTGGCTCTTTACCCGGTCTGGATTAGCTTCAGGCTTATCCATCTTGTTGACCGCCACAATAATAGGAACCTTCGCTTCTTTGGCGTGTGTAACAGCTTCCACAGTTTGAGGCATAACGCCGTCGTCAGCGGCAACCACGAGAACTACGATATCCGTTACCTGAGCGCCTCTAGCCCGCATACGGGTAAAGGCTTCATGCCCCGGAGTATCCAAAAAAGTGATTTTGCCGTTAGGAGTATCTACCGTGTAAGCCCCGATATGCTGGGTAATGCCGCCGAATTCACCGGAAACCACGTCAGTGCTGCGGATAGCATCAAGCAGTTTTGTCTTGCCGTGATCAACATGTCCCATAACCGTTACCACCGGCGGACGAGGAGCCATGTCGGTTTCACTATCCGCTGCGGTTTCAATCAAAGTCTCGTCGTAAAGGCTGATAATCCGTACGTCCGCGCCGAATTCAGAAGCCACCAAAGTGGCGGTATCTGAATCAATCTGCTGATTGATAGTCGCCATCATGCCCATACTCATGAGTTTCTGGATCACATCTGAGGCTTTGAGATTCATCTTGCGGGCTAATTCAGAAACCGAGATTACTTCCATAATGTCAATGGATTTCGGTACAGGATTCACAACATGGGTGATTTTTTTCTTGGTCTGAAGGAGTTTTTCCTCCATTTCAAGTTCTTTCTCCCGCCGCGTGTAAACCGCTTTCTTAGCCTTGAAGGTTTTTTTAAGCGGGGTTTTTCCCTCGATTATCGGCGGGGTCTGAGCTGGAGAAGCGCCTAAATTCGGACGAGCCGATCCGGGTCTGTTATGTCCTGATCGGGACATATTGAAGCCCCCGGTCCGGGCGGAACCCTGAGAAGCCATACCGGGTTTGCCGCCCTGGCCGCCTCGATACCGAGAGCCTCCCCCGGGGCTGTGAACATTTTGATTGCCGAATGGACGCCCCCCCCCTTGGGCGCTGCGGTTGGCATGGGGCGGTCCGGCTTCGGTATTCCGAGGTCCTGCCGGCTTGGGTCCTCCGGGTTTTCCAGAGCCTCCTCCCCCGTGGAAACGCGGTTTGAAGGAAGTTCCCTCCCGCTTTTGTCCTCCTCCTTCGTCCCGCTGATGCCGGGGACCAACCAGTTTACCCCCAACCCGTCCGGCCGCGGCGTTGGGTCTAGGGGTAGCCTGAAACGTACTGACCCCTCGGGACCCTGCCGGACGCGGAGTTTTGTCTTTGTCCTTATCCCTGGCAGACTCTTTTGAGAAAGATTCTTTCGCGCCTGATCCATGGGAAGCCGAACCTTTGCCGGTTCCGCCCCTGGAGCTTGGGATCGATTCTTTTCCATCTCCCTGTCCAGAGTTCCCGCTGGATTTGCCTTTCGGCGCGTCTGAATTCCCGCGAGTAACGACCTTGGGCTGAGACTTCTTATTATTAACCGGAGGCGCTGATCCTGAAGCAGGAACCGGAGGAGCGGAGGTTTTCTTTACTACAACCTTCTTTTTCTGCCGCTCGTTATGTTCCGAAGCGGGGGCGTCTTTTGCAGGTCCCTCTGACATTTCATGCTCAGTCTGCCCATGCTTAATGAGTTCAGCCACCGCCCCCTTTGGTTTTTGAGTGTTCTCTAATTCCTCAGCCATAATCCACCTTTACATAAAATTGCGTTTCCCTAAGAAATCGCGTCTATTCTTCCTCATATTCAAAACTCAACCCGATGCCGCAATTCGGACAACTGGTCATAGTAACAGTTATCTTAGCCCCGCAGTCTGGACATTCATATTCCTCTGCTTCCTCAGACAGAGGCGGGCTTTCCGGCTTATCGCCGGCTGCCGCAGGGTTTTCCAGAGCTTCTGAAGTCTGAACAGGGATCTCGGTTTCCTCTTCTTCAACAATTTCCACATACTCTTCGATGATCTTTTGGAGCTGCTCGAATTGTTCTGTCGTAATACGCTCAAACTTTGTAAGTTGTTCCTTTGAAAGGGCGATGTAATCTTCTATAAAATCAACGCCCTGCTGCTGTAATGCTTCAACTACCTCCTTATCGACTCCAGGAAGTTCGGAAAGTCGGGAGAACTCGTCGCCGAACAACTGGGAAACCAACTGCCGAGATTCCGCGGCAATATCCATCTCCTTAAACTGGGCGTCAGTTTTCACGTCGATATTCCAGTCCACCAAACGATTGGCGAGTTTCACGTTCAGTCCCTGCTTGCCTATGGCGAGGGAAAGCTGAGACGCCCCAACTACCGCCAAGGCTTGATGCTTGCCTTCATCCAGAATAGTCACTTTCTTGACTTCCGCCGGGGAAAGGGCGTTTTTAATGAACCGCGTCGGATCAGGATCGTATTTAAGAATATCGATCTTCTCGCCTTCAAGCTCTTTGATGACCGACTGAATCCGCACCCCCTTGAGACCTACGCAGGCGCCAACCGGGTCTATATCGTCCCGCTTAGAATAAACCGCCATTTTAGTTCGATAGCCCGGTTCTCTGACTATTTTATGGATTTCCACGGTTTTATCATAGATTTCTGGAACCTCAATTTCAAAAACCGCCCGGACAAAATCCGTATGAGTTCGGGAAAGCACTACCTGAAGTCCGGTAGGAGTCTTATTCACCTCGGTAATCAGCGCTTTGATCCGGTCGTTTACCGTGTACGTTTCCCGAGGAGACTGATATTTTTTGGGAAGAATACCCTCGGTTTTTCCTAGTTCTACATAAATTGTCCCATTTCGTTCCCGCTGATAATATCCGATAACCAACTCCCCTATTTTTTCCTTATATTCAGCGTAAAGACTATCCTTGTGAATGTCCCGCAGAGATTGTTTAGCGGTCTGTTTAGCGCTCTGTACTGAAATACGGTCAAATTCTCTAGGATTCACCTCAATAAGAATCTCATCCCCAAGTTCAGCTTCAGAATTCAGTTCCCGAGCCTCTTCTATATCTATCTCTGAAAGCGGATCATACACGCCGTCAACGATTTTCTTTTTTGCGTAAATCGAAACTTCCCGCTTATTGTCGTTGAACCGTATCACTGCGTGTTCAATACTTCCAAATCGGCGTTTATACGCCGCCAGGAGGGTACTCTCAATAGTTCGCTGAATCAGGTCTTCCGACATCCCCCGATCCTGAATAAGCTGATGGATTGCTTCCGACAAATCTATTGCCACGAACTTACACCTCCTGTGAATAATCTAATTTCGCCTTAGCGATAATGTCATATCGTAATGGTATCATTCCATCTTTTCCTTTAAGCACAAGCTGGGTCTCATCCGCGGCATGAAGTACGCCCCCAGTCCAATCGAAAATATCGGTTCTGAAACACCGGAGACCCCGACCAATATAATGCCCAAATTCAGCCGCGTCCTTAATAGTACGCTCTATGCCCGGAGAAGAGACCTCCACATAG
The DNA here is from genome assembly GCA_031280155.1 of Treponema sp. Classification (GTDB taxonomy): domain Bacteria; phylum Spirochaetota; class Spirochaetia; order Treponematales; family Breznakiellaceae; genus JAITHW01. The sequence goes on from JAITHD010000121.1 coordinate 7,962, forward strand.
AGGTCCTGCCCGGCAAAGGCTAATTCCAGCCGAGGCAGCAAGGCATGGTGTACCCGGGAACAGTCGTCTATACCCAAGGCGCCGGACTTGTAAACTACCGCTCTTGCCTGAATATGCCCCTTATGCCGAGACACAGACAACTCTATAAGAGTCATGCCCAAGCCCTGTACCACACTCTGAGCTGAATCGAATAAGGGGTCTGGGTCTTTTGGCGTATACCGCATGATATCTCCTCCGCCTGCATTGTACCAATTTTCCCACAAAAAAAGGGCCGTCGGAACGACCCTTTTTTGATTTCAAATGTCCGACTGTCACCAAACAATACCAATTCAAACGGATTTTGTCAATCGAATATCAAGCGGAAATTGAGAAAAATTTAATATTCTGGAACTTTGGGCTTTTCGGTTTTGCATTTTTTTGATATGGTCTGTTCCAGAAGCTCGGATTTCCTTTGAAACCCCCCGCCTGAGAGCCAGCATATAGCTCCCAGCCTTGAAGTTCCGCAGTTGCCCCTTCGCTCACCCTTTTAAGCCGCTGCTGGCAATGCCTTCCACAAAAAACCGCTGGAAAAAGAGAAACACCACAAATACCGGTACCAGAGAAACCACGGAAGCCGCCATAATCAGACCGTATTCAGTAGAATATTGTCCTAAAAACATACGAATCCCCAGCGGAATGGTTTTATTGGAGACGGAATCAAAATAGATCATAGGTCCCATAAAGTCGTTCCAAATAGCGACAAAACTAAAGATAGAAAGCGTCGCCGCAACTGCCTTGGAAAGCGGCAGAACTATGCGGAAATAAATCCCGTATTCAGTCAGCCCGTCGATTCGGGCGGCATCCAGCAGTTCATCAGGAATGGATATATAGAACTGACGAACCAGAAAAACCCCGAAAGCCGTAAAACTCTGCATGAAAATATATCCCAGATGCGTATCAGTCAGATGCATCATCCGCATTTCCACATATTGAGGAAGCATGTATACCTGCCAAGGAATGGCAATCGTGGCGATATAGATAAAAAAAAGCGTGTCCCGCCCCCGGAAATGACATTTAGCAAAGCCGTAAGCCGCAAAACTCGAAGTAAGCACCTGAATAAGGGTAATGATAATCGAAAGTTTGAAGGAATTAAAGGTAAACAACCCGAATTGAATCTTCTGCCATATCTTTACATAGTTGGTCCATACCGGATTTTTGGGAATCCACCGGATAGGCAATGAAAAAACCTCTGCGTCGTACTTGAGGGAGGAAGAAAGCATCCAGATCAAAGGCAATAATGTAATAAATGTAATAATCCCAAGTCCTGCATAAATACCAACTTGTTTTATGGGGTTTTCCCGGTCGATCACGGCGCGCTCCTATTCAAAGGATAATTTCTTTTCCAGTCTGAACTGAATAAAGGTAAGGATTCCCACGACGACAAAGAGAATACACGCCGCCGCACTGGTTTGACCATAATCAAAGGCAATAAAAGCCTTGTTGTAAATGTAATTGCTGATTAATGTCGTAGCAGTTCCCGGACCCCCTTCGGTAAGGGCGAAAATAATGTCAAAAGATTTGAAACTGCCGATTGTAAGCATAAGGACCACAAAAAACGTAGCCGGCGAGAGAAGAGGCATAGCGATTCTCCAGAAATACTGGATATGGGAAGCGCCGTCAATGCCTGCCGCTTCCTTTAGTTCCCGAGGGATATTCTGAAGCGCCGCAAGGTACACTATCATATAATACCCCATTGATTTCCAGATCGCTACGATAATAACCCCGGGCAAAGCCCATTGGGTAGAAGCAAACCATCCGGGCGGATTGGCAATACCGATAAACCGGAGAAACGTGTTAATCGGTCCCACATCCCGCATAAAAAGAAGCCGCCATACTACGGCAACAGAAACAATACTTGCCACATGGGGAAAAAAGATAACGCTTCGGAAAAAATCCCTTGCTTTGAATTCCCGGTTCATAAGTACCGCCAAACCCAAAGAAGCAAAAGTAGTAAAAATTACACACGCAAAGGCATATACAAAGGTTCTGCTTAAAGATTGACGGAATACGCTTTCCCCTAAAACCCTAGCGAAATTCTTGAGTCCATTGAAAGTCATGGCTGTAAACCCGTCCCAGCGCATGAAACTTAAAAACAGGGAAAATCCCACCGGAATAAGAACAAAAATCAGAAACCCCACAAAGTTAGGCATGATAAAGGAAAGACCCAGAAGGGTGTTCCTGAGACCCAAAGACAAGCCTTTTTTGCCGGTAACTGCTGATGAATAATTCACGCTTTTAGCCACAGAAACACCTCCTCGACCGAAACTTTCCTATTTGCCCTGAATTTCTTTTGATCGTTTAGCCATATTCGCCAGTCCCTGATCCACTGTAACTTCTCCCAGCATGATGAGACTGTGTTCTTCTCCCAACATCTGGTTGATCTGGAGAACCTGATCCTCCATAGGACGATCTAAGGTGATGTTCTTGACCGTCAAAGCCGCCAAAGCGCCTTCAGGCATACCGGGAGCGTTGGCAATACTTTGCAAGGTCTGGGTGTTTGCCCGAGCTGGGAGGGAACCCGCTGATGCATGAATTTTAGCCCCTTCTTCACCGGTTGCGAATTTGACAAATTCCCAAGCCGCATCCTTATTCTTTGAAGCCTGATTAATCGCAAGAGGCGTAACCGAACCTACGGTCCAGCCCGCGGGGACTCCTTCAGGATGAGGCAGCGCAGCGATTCCCCACCGGATATTTGCCTCTTGGTTATTAATCCTGGTAATGATGGTGGTATAAAACCATGTTCCCATAGGAAGAGTCGCTACATTGCCCTGAAGAAAGGCGCTGCCGTAGTTGACGCCGCTGGTACGCAAAGAACCGTAGTCCCAGATATATCCGGCGGTCTGGAGGCGCAAGGCCATTTCATAGTAGGGTTTGAAGAAACTGTAATCAGTCGCCATAATAGTGTTTTTCCCGTCCTGAACGCCCCAGTTCTGGACACAGGCATTCCAAGTATGCAGGAATCCGCCGTATACCTTATCTGTACCGCTTCCTGAAGTGAGCTGGGCGCAGAGCTGTTCATATTGGCTCCAAGTCATATCGTTAGAAGGATACGGAACCCCGGCTTTATCAAAGATATCCTTGTTATAATAGAGGATGTAATAACCTGTGCTTACCGGCAGGGCTACCATTTTTCCGCCCAGGTTGAACCGTTCCGCAAGTCCGTTGAAGCCTTTAAGATCAATGCCGTCCCGCTGGATATAGGCGGAGAGGTCTGCCAGTTGTCCCCGATTCGCATGACCTTTGGTAGTATCCCCGTCTTTGATCCACAAAATATCCACGTCGCTGCCGCCGTTAAGCATAACTTGAAGCTTTTGGGTATAATCCGCTGACGGAATATCCACCATTTCCACATTGATATTGGGATGGGCTTTTTTAAATGCGTCAATCAGCGTTTTATAAACAACCGAATCCATCATATCCCAGCCCGCTACTTTAAGCGTTACCGGACCGCCGCTTGCGGCGGCGCCCTGTGGTTTTCCGCCGCTGGCAAAGACAACAGCGCTGGTGAAAATAAGCGCGATCCCGAAGATCATTTTTTTTAGATTCATTATGTACTCCTTTGAATAATAAAAAATTGAAAGACCAAAATGCTTTCACATATAGTGTATATGAGGTTTTATACCCTGGACATACACTATTTTTGAAAAAAGTAATATATTTTTCTAAACAGTTCTCAATGAGGATCATACTTTTTTAAAAAGTAATATAATTTTTCAAATTAAACTTTTTTAAAAAAATATATATTTTTCCCGTCAAATAGACTTGACTTTATTATTTTAAAAGATTATATTTTTGTATAGTTATTGGGGGTGTAGCTCAGTTGGCTAGAGCGTTTGAATGGCATTCAAAAGGTCAGGGGTTCAATTCCCCTCACCTCCAGAGAAAAAAGGAACAGCGATGCGCTGTTCCTTTTTTGGTTTATCCTTCAGAGACCGCTGATTCTGGAGGGGCAGGCGTTTCCGGTTCTGGATTGGCTTCTTCCGAAGGAGTTTCGGCGGCGTTTTTTTCAGGACCAGGATTTTGCAGAGAAGCCGGCGGTTCTCGGTCTGGAAATATGACTTTCCGCAGTTTGATTTCGATGTTTCTGGCAAGTTCAGGGTTTTCTTCCAGAAACGTTTTGGCGTTATCTCTGCCCTGACCTATCCGCTCTTCGCCATACGCATACCAAGCGCCTTTTTTACTGATAATTTCGTATTTAGCCGCCGCATCCAAAAGACTGCCGATAGGAGAAACCCCTTTGCCGAATATGATCTCCATCTCAGCCCGTCTGAAAGGCGGAGCAACCTTATTTTTGACCACTTTGACCCGAATCCGATTTCCTACCGCATCGGTATCCCCTTTTTCTATGGTATCGGTCTTGCGTACATCCAGACGTACCGAAGCGTAGAACTTCAGCGCATTGCCTCCGGTGGTGGTCTCTGGATTCCCGAACATAACCCCGATTTTCATGCGTATCTGGTTTATAAAGATCAGCAATGTCCGGGATTTCCCAATAGTAGCGGTGAGTTTCCGCAGGGCTTGGCTCATAAGTCTGGCTTGGAGTCCCATGTGGGCATCTCCCATGTCTCCCTCGATTTCCGCTTGAGGCGTAAGGGCTGCTACCGAATCTACAACGATCACATCAACCGCGCCGGAACGTACCAGACTTTCCGCGATTTCCAGCCCCTGTTCACCGGTATCAGGCTGGGAAACCCACAAGTCGTCAATATTCACGCCTAGATTTTTAGCGTATACCGGATCCAAGGCGTGTTCGGCGTCAATAAATGCGGCGACGCCACCCAACTTTTGGGCTTCCGCTATCGCGTGAAGCGCCAAGGTAGTCTTACCGGACGATTCAGGTCCGTAAATCTCGATGATGCGTCCCCGGGGATACCCGCCTATACCCAGCGCTTCGTCCAGCAGGATTGAACCCGAAGGGATTACCTCTATGCCGGCGGCATTGGTATGGGTTCCAAGCTTCATAAGCGAGCCTGAGCCGAACTGTTTCTCTATCTGGAGCCGAGCGATTTCCAAAGCCCGTTCTTTCTCTTCGTTTGACGCCAAGGGATTTCCCTTCAGCTTTTCAGCGCCGGGGTTTTTATCGTTCATCTTTGCCACTATTCCTCCTCCCTTAATATGGCGGCTCTATAGTCCGCGCTTTAATATACCCCATACAAAATCAAATCCTTGATTCTATTATGGGTTTCCTTTAATTCCCTCTTCTTTTTCTTTAGATTCCTTCGCGGATCGCTTCATACTGCTCATCTTTCGATAATATTGAACCTCTTTAGGAATAATCTGCAAATCCGGACAGTATAATTTGTCATCTCTAAGCTGCATTTTCTTATGTTCCTCAAGCATCTGCCGAGTAGCGGCGATTCCCTCTTCATGAGGGAGGCCTACCATGTTAATCAGCTCTTCCCGCCCGAAATCAAAGATATAGGCGTCGCGTTTGTCTAAAGCCACACGATTTTTCTCAAGATGCAGCAGCAGCGCGTCATACATACGCCCTACCGGATCGGTTATGAGGGTGCTGGCTAACTGCCGGTACAGGGCCCATATCCGTTCCGCCAGCAGCGTCGTAAGCCGGGCAATGATTTGGGGCTGGCTTTTAGCCATAAGCTCAAAATTCGTCCGGTCTACCGCCATAGCCACGCAATCCCCGTCATAGGCAATAGCCGAAGCGCTTCGGGGTTTGTCTTCTAAAAGCGCCATTTCCCCGAAGATATCTCCGGGTTTGAGAATCGCCAGCAGCACTTCATTAGCGTCCACGATTTTCGTTATTTTAACCGACCCTTTCTGAATAATAAAGAGTTCATTTCCCGGTTCGCTCTCGGAAAAGAACAGGCTGTCTTTGGGATAGGTTCTGATTGCGCCGTCAGCCTTGAACTTGAGATTATCCTCATTGACGTTAAGCGCTATCTTGCTCTTATGCTCCCGTGCGGCGGCAATCTGCGCTCCTTCCGGGCAATATTCAATATACTTAGTATACACATAAAACGCTTGGGCGTACTGTTTCCGAAGATAATAATACTCAGCCACGTCAAAAAGATGCGAAACATCCTCGTTAGCAGTATTCTTTAAGGTAAGCCGAGTCAGCGCTTCATTGAGATACCGCATCCGTTTAGAGAACTGCTGAATGATTTTCAGGGCAATAGAGGTATTTTTTTGAATAACCTCGCTGTACTGATCCCGTTTGATAGAGATCAGCGATACATCATTTACCGCTTGAGCGGTTTCGATATGGCTGTGGGAAGTCATCGTAGCGACTTCCCCAAAGAAATCGCCTACTACTAAGATTTCTTTTTCCCCTTCAACCAGCTCAAGTTCTTTTATAATCCGTACATTCCCCTGACGAATGATAAAAAACCTATCGGCTTTATGATCCCCTTCAACTACAATAAAAGCGTCTTTCTTAAAATTAAGAAATTCTAGTTGCGGTCCCGCCATTATAGCCCCTTTTCAAACTGATAATCAGATCATAGCGATCCTGTCTTTGTTTTGTCAATCCGATACCGGCGGGTCTCAGGATATTGACAGACCCTAGATAATCCAATAGGCTTAGTTGAAATGTTTGACCGGTTTTTCTCAACCTTGAGTCTTGTATGCCGAATCCCTTTTAAATGGCGGTTTACCTTTGATCCTTCCCGGATAGATTTTTATCTTCCTATTATTGGACTGTTTCCCGCGCTGCTGGGAGGATTGACTTTTAAAGTCTGCATGATAGGCGCTGAAAGCCCCCTCATTGCCACGCTTATTACCCTGATTGTCCAGTATGCGGGGTTTAATCTCTTTCATTTAGACGGACTGATGGATACGGCGGATGCGTTTTTGGGACCTTTTGATCGGGAAAAGCGTTTTGCTATCCTCAAGGATTCCCG
>JAITHD010000160.1 GCA_031280155.1 Treponema sp.
CAAGAGCGTCGCCCGCAGACACGGCATGGAGGGGCTTCTCCATGAGAAACCCTTTGACGGCGTGAATGGATCGGGAAAGCATAACAACTGGTCTATTGCTACTGACGACGGGATTAATCTTTTTGATCCCGGACAGAATCCTGAATCTAATGCGCGGTTTCTTCTTTTTACATCTGCGGTAATCGAAGCGGTTGACCGCTATGCGCTGCTGATTCGGGCTTCCGCCGCAACCGCCGCAAACGATCACCGGTTAGGGGCGAATGAAGCGCCGCCGGCGATTATTTCAATTTTTTTCGGCGGACCTTTGACCGAAATTTTTGATAACATTGCGGATGGTAAGAGCGGCGCTCAGACTGATACAGGAAGCACCATCAAACTGGGGGTAACGAGTCTGCCGTCTTTGCCCAAAGATGTTTCGGACCGAAACCGGACGAGTCCTTTTGCGTTTACCGGAAACAAATTTGAGTTCCGCATGGTAGGTTCGTCTCAATCTATCGCTACTCCTAATACCTATCTTAATGTGGCGGCAGCCCAAGTATTGTCTGAATTTGCAGATAAACTGGAGAAAGCCTCCAATAAAAATGAAACGATTCAGGCTATTATCAAAGAATCCTATTCCAAACATCGCCGGGTCGTGTTTAATGGAAACGGTTATTCTGATGAATGGGTTCGGGAAGCCGAGCGCCGAGGACTTCCCAATGTGCGGAACACCGTAGACGCGCTGTCGATTCTTGCCGCAAAAGAGATTATAGCTCTTTTTGAAGCTCATCACGTTTTTTCAAAAGATGAGATGGAAAGCCGGTATCATATTTATTTAGAAAAATATTCTAAGCAGATAAATATTGAAGCCGGCGTTATGATTGATATGGCTCAACGGTATATCTTCCCTGGGGTAACTTCATACGCCGGTACGTTAGCCCAGGACGCAACGGCTCTTGCTTCGATTGGCGCGGTCAGTACGCCTCAAGAGAAACGAATCAAACGCATTGCAGAGCTTACTGCGGAACTCTACGACGAAACCGCCAAGCTGGAAATCGTTCTGTCTGAAGCTCAGAATGTAGAAGACATCTTTCTCCAAGCCAAGGCGTATCTTGAAAAGGTTCGACCTGCTATGGACAGGGTTCGCTCTTGCGGCGACGGGCTGGAAAAACTAGTAGCAAAAGAAGCGTGGCCCTTTCCAGGGTATGAAGAGCTGCTGTTTAAGCTATAGAAAAAAGATAACCAGAAAACCCTATCAGCCCTTGCCTAAAGGCGGAGGGCTGAGGCGGATCATTTCAAGGCTTTTATTCTATTGTATAAACCTTAGTCGCTCCTGCAAATACAGCGGTATTTGTAAAATCACAGACCATAGTTTTCACTGCGGAAACCCCGATCAATGCGGTAACAACTGTTATCTGGGATTGGGACTGAGACGGATCCGCAATATACATGGCAGGTTTTGTCTTTTTTGCGTCCCTGAACAGGATAGTACAGGGTTTATCAACTTGTATAGTCATACCATCATGTTCAAACGTACCAGCTTCATAGAAAACCAGTCCCAAAATATCCAAGCCCTTGTGATACACCGCCTGTATGGAATCCGTGTTGGCGTATATTTCCACCTCGTTCTGCTGTAAATACGCTTCCATTTCATCTGCTGTGGTTTTACCCGGAACAACTGTGTAGACGTAACTGCCGCTTACTGTATTCTTTCCGTGATTAAACCAAAGGGTAAACACGTCTTTTGTTATAATTCCGTCAGGCTGGGACGTATTGATATCCCGCCAGTTTCCGCTTTGAGGCTTGGCGCTCAATCCGATAACGCCGCCTTGGGGAAAGAAATAGCCCACCCCGTCGTGCAGCGCCCAGTCAGGAGCGTCGGCAAAGCTGTGATCCCCTTGGGAAAGGACCGATATAGTATTCTGAACAGAAGCCGTTACGGGACCGTTGAGCAAACATTGATTAAGCGTCGTATTAATCTCATACTCTGCTGCGGATTCATTGGCAGTAATGCCGCTTCCTAGGCATACCACCTCATCGTCAAAGAAGAACCACCCCTTTTTCGCGGAATTGCCGGTATAGTCTGCATTATAGGAATACGCGGTAACCCCATAGCGGCCATCTGAAACGCCTCCGGCAAACACGGAAGTCCCCTGAACTCCCCACTCTCTCGGTGGAAGCGGTATGGTCTCCGTCTGGGGACAGGTAATGCCGGGAACCCGGGTCCAGTTCCAGACCGGAAAAATATCAGCGTATTCACCGCCCCGGACGGCAATATTAGTACAGCCGTCGGAAACATAGTAGGTTTTCAGATTTTCTCCATTTCCATGTTCAAGCCGCAAGGTTCTTGTTGAGACAAGCCGCACGTCAAACACATACTCAGGACGGGTATGAAGGGTGTAATCAGCTATGGGGTAATGAGTATGATTCGCCGTAATCCCATAGCCCGCATTCTCATCTCCCCTAAGCCGCTTCACCGCATCATCGTAGAAACCGCTATAGGCAGGATCGATTTGCTTCATCCGCTCTGTATAAATAAGCGGCGCTCCTCCTGAAGTAGCCCGAGCCCGGCTTAACACTCCCCGACCGCCTATGCTGAAAAGAGAATATCTTCCCCGATAAGCCGGCAAAAAGGTCTCCCGGATAAAGGCGCTCAAAATATCCAGTTTTTCTCCGCTCAGAGCATAGGGAGTTCCGGCGGTAAACATGGCAAAAAATGTTACGCCCTTAATAAGCTCACTGCCGTATCCTACGGTATACAACTGAGGTCCATGCTGAAAATACGAATAATCATGCTGGATCCCTTCGGCTTCGCTTACCAGAACTATCGGCTCATAGGCTTGATCGAGGGTCGTCTTCAGCAGACCGGCGTCCCTGGAAAGACACGCCCGATAGAGCCAGTGAAGGGCGATATCCGTTTTATTTGCGCCGGTCCATTCCGCCGGATTGCCTCCTTCCGCTTTCATCCGTTCCAAGGTATTGCGTTCCAGTTCTGCCGGAAGCCGCCGGGTTCCTTTCCGCATTTGTATGAGGGTAACTCCCACTTTTTGAGGTTCCCCTATCTGATTATACCACCAGTTATCACAATTAGGATTCTGATCATACCAATACTGGAGACCCGCTGCGATTTTATGGTACAAATCCTCGTTTCCATAGTACGAACTGGACGGCGCTGTATAGGCAAGCGCAAACTGATACAAGCGATCTACATGGACTTGGGGCGCCCAGTTGGTTCGGGAGATATCCGCGTAATTAACGTCGGAAAATGCCCCCGCCTCAGTCCAAAGATTCAGAGCATTACTCACAGCCGCATCCAGATTAGCCGGGATTAACTTTTCATTTTCTTGCTGAATACGGCTTATGATAAGATCGAATACTTCATCATTGCGGGATTGTACTGAAGGCATCTGCCGTTTCCCCTCTGCATAAGATAGAACGCTCAAACACATCAGACCAATAACAAACAGCTTTTTGGTTGGGTTTATCATATTCCCCTCCTCATTCAAAGAAATAATAATAGTATATAGTATATTATGCTATTGGCAATTTTGTCAAATAAAATATAAAGGGTATGATACGGTTCTATCTATCAAAAAAATAATGCCTTTTGACATGAAGATACGAAAAGTCCTGGGTTTCCAGTT
>JAITHD010000172.1 GCA_031280155.1 Treponema sp.
TCACATACGAACCAGCGCCGCTTGTATTGGTCAAGGAATCGGCACGGTTATTACCCAAATTGTCTGTGAAACGTCGCGGATATCCCCGAAAAACATCATTGTTGAACCCCCGGATACCCAGCGTACCCCCAATTCCGGTACTACTACTGCGTCTCGGCAGACTGTTTTTACCGGCGAAGCGACTCATCAGGCGGCGCTAAAACTCAAAACCGCGCTTGATACCGTCGGCGGAGACCTATCGAAACTTGAAGGGCAGGAATTCTATGGTGAATATTCCAGTCAGACTGATCCTATGGGCAGCGACAAGCCTAATCCAGTGAGTCATGTCGCATACGGTTACGCCGCTACGGTGGTTATTCTGGACCCTGAAGGCAGAGTAGAACGAATCATTGCGGCTTACGATCTTGGTACTGTGATAAATCCCAAAGCTGCGGAGGGACAAATCGAAGGGGGCATTCTAATGGGCATGGGTTATGCCCTCACCGAAGACTTTCCTCTTGAAAAGGGACGTCCCAAGGCAAAGTATGGTACTTTAGGGCTTATCCGCGCAACCGAAGCGCCGCCTATGGAAATTATCATGATTAAACCTAAAAATCCAGGTCCTCTCAGCTTTGGAGCTAAAGGGGTCGGCGAATTAGCAACTATTCCGGTATGTCCTGCGATTTGGAGCGCATATTATGCCAAAGACGGAGTCTTCCGAGGGAAATTGCCTATGGAGAATACCTTCTACCGCAAGAAAGCCTAATCCAAAGGCGCGGGTAAACGATATGGCGCTTACCCGCGCCCTGTTAGGCAAATGGTCTTAACTCAGCTCCCTCAGGCTTAAAGATTTTTTTCTAGGGATTGAGGCTTGTTCCGATTGCCCGGCTTACTCCTCAAGATTTATACTTAGAAGAGTATCATAAAAAACTGGTTCTTCTAGTAGACATAAACTAGCAAAATCTGTATAATTTAGTAGTATATAGTAAAATTTTTTAGGGCTGGGGATATAAGGCGGTACAGCGGTAAAGAATAGGTTGAAAACCTTTGACATTTAGGCAAAGACTAGGTGATAATGAGCATATTGAAAGACCTACCCATGCGGCGCGGGGAAGTAACGTCTGTGGATATGAAGGCTCTGGCTCTTGGCAGCAAGCGTGAAATCACCGCTTAGAAAAGAGCGGGAAGAAAGTAGAAATCTTAGGGAGCGCGCCGGGCAACCGACCCAAGCCTCGGGCTGGAAAAAACCTTTAGGCAGGGGAGCTGATGTTCTAGCCCAAGTCCATCCAGGCTGAAGCGGTAAATCTTTAAATAAAAGATAGGACTTCTGATTGGATGAGAGATGAAAAGAGTATTCCGGGATGTAGCCTAGAGGCTAAGGCGCTTGCTTTGGGAGCAAGAGATCGGCGGTTCAAATCCGCCCATCCCGATAAATAAGTCCTTGCGGAAAAGTTTCAAAAACTTCCCGGAGGACCTGAGTGTATATCGGTGTCCCCGATGTCAGTTGTGTATGTCAACTACCCCACGCCTAAAGTCTAAACTTGACCCACAACATTACGCCAGTCATTGACAGCAGGCAAGCAGGGTATTGCCGGGAGTCTGTTTCGGTCCCAACCGCCCAAGACAGCTTACTTCCTCCCCTATCATATACGGCTTCATTACTTTTTTGCCTTTTTTTACTTTTTTCTTCCTCCGAGTTATTCAGCGGATTATCCTGAGGTTCGGGAGGAAATCTCGAAGGACCCCCAGAAGCCGCCGCCTCAGAGGAGCCGGAGAGTCGCTGTTTTCCGCTTCCTTAATACCAATTCCCTATAGCATATTTTCCGGTTTATAGAGTATTATTTTTAATAAGGAAGGTGGTTTATTATGGCGAATCATAGAAAGTTTTCATTTGCGGCGCTGTTTACCGCAGTCTGTCTGGCAATAATCGGCGCCGTCGTCTTGTTGTTGTCCTTTGTGTCTGTCCGGGGCATTCGGTCCGCTTCGTACCGGTCTCTTGAGCGGTTTATTGTTGAAAGCACCCGGCATTTGCGGGACCAGATGGTCGGGCAGCTTCAGCAGCGGGTTCTGCTGCTGGATTTAACCGCTAAGGGAGCCCTTCCCCTGATCCAGAAGGCCTCCGCGTCAGAGGAAGCGCTCCTTGAGCTTCAGGGGTACTTCGGCAAGATGTCGAAAGCCCTTCCTAATGTGCTGTCTTTTTTCGGCTCCAGTATGGGCAGATGGAACGATCCGGGAAATTTCTTTGTTTCCGGCGACGGCTGGTCTCCGGATTCAGGGTATGATAATACCAGCAGAAGCTGGTTTGCCGAAGGCAAAGCCGCCCAGGGCGAATGTGCGTTTACGGACCCCTACCTTGATATGGCAACTCAGACCCTTACAGTGGCTTTGGCGAAAACCGTGTATGACGAGCAGCGCAACCCCGTGGCGGTCTTGGCGGAAGATATGAGCATCAATACCTTGGACGAGCTGGCAAACGCCCAATCCGCAGTCCCCCAAATTAAGAGTTTCATCCTCCATTCTTCAGGCAAGTATATTTCAAACCCCGATATGCAGGCGGTCATGGAACAAGACTTCTTCGCTGACCACAGTTTGGAGAGGTTCCGCAGTCAGATTCTCGGGGCCGCGCCGTTTTTCGGAACTGACGGCACTGTGTTTATCTGTTCTGAACCCATCGCCCTGGCGGACTGGAACTTGGTATCCCTTATTCCGGTAAAAGCGGTGTTTGCGGAAGCCGACAAGCTGCGGCTTGAGCTGATTATCATCAGTCTGGCAGTCCTCTGCTGCGCCGGAGGGCTGGTGGTCGGATTTACCCATACGAGGCTGACCCTTCCCCTTAAAGGGATAGAAAACGTCGCCGAAGCCCTGGCTAATAGGGACTTTTCAGTAGATATTAAAACGTTCCGAGCCGACGACCTTGGAGTCATGCAGCGGTCCCTGATACGGATTCGGGACAGCCTCCATAAGGCGCTGGAGGAGTTACAGGTCCATTTGGATACGATGACCCTAACCGGCAAGCGGCTGAATACGGTTATTGTCGAGTCTTCCGACGCTCTGGACGTGATAACCGGCAATATGGACGCCATGCAGACCGAAACGGATGCTCAGATGGAGTCGGTTTCCCAAACTTCCGATGCTATTGGGGAAATCGTTAAATCCATTAATTCTCTGGACGCCGCGGTGTATACCCAAGGGTCCCAGATCGTCGAATCTTCATCGGCGATTAAGCAGATGGTGGCGAATATTGGGTCTATCCGAAACGTGGTGGGAAAGGTGAGCAAAACCACGGACACCCTCAGCCGCTCTTCCACTGCCGGACACAGTATGCTGCTTAAACTGTCCGAAGAAGTCTCCCAGATGAAAGATCAGTCCGCAACCTTGCAGACCGCGAACAAAACCATTGCGGACATTGCGGGACAGACGAACATTCTGGCGATGAACGCCGCGATTGAGGCAGCCCATGCCGGAGAGTTAGGTCGGGGTTTTGGGGTGGTAGCCCAGGAAATCCGCAAGCTGGCGGAACTTTCCAGTAAAGAATCCGAGGCGGTTTCAGCGGAAATTAAAAAGCTCGAAAAGGCGATTGACCGGATCGGCACAGTTTCTCAGGATACGGTGGCGGCGATGAATACGATATTCACGGAAATCAAGACTCTGGGCAGATCGTTCTCCGAAGTAAACAACGCGATAGAAGAGCAGTCCCTTGGGGGAGGGCAGATCCTCACAGCGTTGAAGACCATTCAGGATATGACCGGACAGGTCCGGGAAGGAACCGGCGCGATACATCAGCAAAGCAGTTCAATCAACCAGGAGATAGGGAAACTCCAGCAGACCTCTGAGGAAGTAACCAAACGGGCAAGAGAAGTGAAACTTGCCAGCGAAAGCATCGCCGCGTTTTTGGAAAAAGCCAAAGATATTTCAGTAGCCTAGATGTCCTTGCCGGACTTGGACGCGCTGCCGTACTAAACAATCCCCTTTTTGACACTCCCGCCGCCTAAAGGCGGGGCTTTACGGCGCTTTTGGTAATGAGCTATATTCATACCATGGGAAAAACAAGGGCATTGATCCATTTGGATCGGTTTGCCAGAAATCTCGAACATGTCCGCAGCCGTATAGGAGCAAACAGGCTTATCTGTATGCCCGTGAAAGCCGACGCGTATGGTCACGGCGCGATACCGATTGCTGAAGCAGGACTTCGCGGAGGCGCCGCATTTTTAGGGGTGTCCAGAATTCAGGAAGGGCTGGAGCTGAGGAAGGCGGGAATTACCGCGCCGATAGTGCTCTTATCCCTGCCCCTGCCGGAAGAACTTGATGAAATGGCTGAGGGCAGCCTCACTCCCTTTGTCTCAGACAAGGAATTCGCCCAAAGGGCTGACGCGGCGGCGTCTAAAGCGGGGATCATCCTGCCGGTGCATATCAAGATTGATACCGGCATGGGGCGGCTCGGCTGCCGTCCTGAAGACGCCCCGGAACTAGCCTGTTTTATCGCTTCGATGAAGTCTCTTGTCTGCACAGGAACCGCTACCCATTTATCATCAGCGGATTCCCTTGCGGAAGCCGACAGGATCACTACCCAAAAACAACTCCGCTGTTTCAAGTCCGCGGTAGAAGGGATTAAACAGGCTGGAATGGATCCGGGGATTGTTCACGCCGCTAATTCCGGGGCTGTTCTGCTTCATAAAGACGCCTATTTAGATATGGTACGACCGGGTATTCTGCTGTATGGATATCCGCCTTCCGCGGAATTGAAAGATTTAGCCCCGGTGGAGCCGGTAATGGAATTAGAAACTGTGCTTGTTTTTCTGAAAAAAGTAAAAAAAGGCGAATCCATTTCCTATGGCGGAACCTGGACCGCGCCGGAAGACAGGGTAATCGGAACCCTGCCGGTAGGTTACGGCGACGGGCTGCCTCGAGGAATAAGCGGCAATTTTCAGGTCCTTATTCAAGGGAAACCGTATCCTCTCGTCGGAAGAATCTGCATGGACCACTGTATGGTGGATTTAGGTTCCGGTTCTTCGATAAAACGCTGGGATACGGTAACGGTCTTCGGCGGCAATGAAGGCGCTCTCGATGCCGGGGATATTGCTTCCCGGATCCATACTATTCCCTATGAAATTACCTGTAATATCAACAAACGGGTTCAGCGCGTATATATTGACAAAGGAAGAGAGAGCAATTTTTCTTAAAAAAAGCGAAATTGCTCTCTCTGTATTCCCCCTGGGGTACATACCCCGCCTTGGGGCGGGGATTTTTTATTGGGCTGATTATGAGTTCAGCCGTTTTTCAATGGCGTCCAGTTCAGCGATCAGCTCTTTGGGCAGCTTGTCCCCGAATTTGGGATAGTGATTTTGTCTGACATCGGCGATTTCCGCTTTCCAGCCTTCAATATCAACCTTCAAGAGTTCCTGCATATCCGCGTCGCTTACCCCGTCGGGCTTGATAATAGCCTCCGGCGTAGGCAGAACCCCAATCGGGGTGTCCACTGACGTGCCCTTGCCGTCGCAGCGCTCGAAGATCCACGCCAAAACCCGGGAATTATCGCCGTAACCGGGCCAAATAAAGCCTTTCTCGTTCTTACGGAACCAGTTGACAAAGAAAATCTTCGGCAGTTTGCTGGGGTCTCCTTTCTTGCCGATGTTAATCCAGTGCTGGAAGTAATCCCCCATGTGGTAGCCGCAGAAGGGAAGCATCGCAAAGGGGTCCCGGCGGATAGTGCCGGCTTTCACGTCCAACGCGGCGGCGGTTACTTCAGAGCCGACAATAGAACCCATGAATACGCCGTGAATCCAGCTCTTCGCCTGATTCACCAGGGGAATGGTCTTGGGCCGACGGCCGCCGAAGAGGAAGGCGCTGATAGGCACGCCTTTGGGGTCTTCCCATTCTTTGGCAATCGCCGGGCATTGCTTGGCGGGACCGGTAAAGCGGGAATTGGGATGGGCCGCGGGTTTCTGGTCTTTATTGCTCTTGTCCTGAATCCATTCGTTGCCGTTCCAGTCAATGAGTTTACCCGGCGCGTCGTATCCGATCTGTTCCCACCACACGTTTTTGTCTTCCGTCAACGCTACGTTGGTGTAAATCGTATTCTGTTTGATGGTCTCCATCGCGTTTTTGTTGGATTCCTGATTGGTTCCCGGGGCAACGCCGAAAAAGCCCGCTTCAGGATTGATGGCGTACAGGCGTCCGTCGGCGCCGAATTTCATCCACGCAATATCGTCCCCCACGGTTTCGACTTTCCAGCCCGGGAGTTTCGGGATAAGCATGGCAAGGTTGGTCTTGCCGCAGGCTGAGGGGAACGCGCCGGTAATGTATTTTACTTCCCCTTGAGGATTGGTAATCTTGAGGATGAGCATGTGTTCCGCAAGCCAGCCTTCGTCCCGGGCGATGGCTGAGGCGATCCGCAGAGCCAAACATTTTTTCCCCAGCAGGGCGTTTCCGCCGTAGCCTGATCCGTAAGACCAGATTTCCCGGGTCTCCGGGAAGTGGGAAATATATTTCTTATCCAGCGGCGCACAGGGCCATTTGCCGTTGTCTTTTTCTCCGGGTCCCAAGGGCTTGCCTACTGAATGGAAGCAGGGCACAAAAGGACCGTTAGTTCCCAATACGTTCAGCACCTTTGTTCCGACTCGGGTCATAATGTGCATATTCACCACCACATAGGGAGAATCCGTGATCTCTACCCCGATTTTGGCGATGTCTGAACCCACAGGCCCCATAGAAAAGGGGATCACATACATGGTCCGTCCCTTCATACTGCCCCGATACAGCTCGGTCATGGTTTTCTTGAGTTCTTCGGGATTAATCCAGTTATTGGTGGGGCCCGCGTCGCTCTCTTTTTGAGAGGCGATATAGGTGCGGTTTTCCACCCGGGCTACGTCGGAAGGATCCGACCGGAACAGGTAACAATTCGGCAGTTTCTGGGGATTAAGGGGCGTAGCCAGCCCGTTATCAATGTTGATTTTAATCATCCGGTCGTATTCACCTTGACTGCCGTCGCAGACCTCAACCGAATCTGGGGTCATAAGGCTAACCGCCTCTTGAACCCACTTCTTTAAACCCTCGTGTTTAAGTTCTTCTACCTTCAT
>JAITHD010000198.1 GCA_031280155.1 Treponema sp.
CTGCCGGGCGCGGACGTTTCACGGCTTCCGTACAGATTCATTCCGCAGGTCTTTATACTATATGATGAAAATGAAAAAATCCAGTGGGGGCTGGCTGGTAAAACAATCTATGTCTAAACTCAGAAACAAATAAGACACCCAGTCTCATGGTAGAATGGAAAAAGAAAGCCATTGTACGGAGGCAAGCGATGAAAGGTTCAACCGAGTGTTCTACGAGGATTGTAACAGCAGTCCCCTGCATGAGGGAACTGGCAAGAGGGAAGCGGAAAGCATTGTCGGAAAAGACGAAGTTCCGGCTGAAATTGTTCGACTGCTGGCACCGCAACACCTCTCAGGGTTTTTCGCTTTCAAGGACTGCCGGACGCGACGCTCGCCTGCCGGCATTTCGCATACACCGGTCATAGTTCCGCCCTTGGAAAAAACGCTATGACCCCAAGCCTCTGTCCTCACTGGAGAACAAGCCGCCATATACCCTTTTACCGCTCCCCAGGAAGCCCTGAACTTCTTGACCTCACGGTAACTAGTCCCTAACAATTATGTTGAAAATGGTATGCTAAAATACTATATTAGATAAGTTAGGATATTTTAGGATTTTTGACAACTTCCCGCGCCTAAAGACAGGGAGTTTACGGCAGGTTTGGTAATTTTTTTAAGGAGAATTTAATAATGATAAAAAAAAGCGTTCCTGTCCTTATAGGAATAGTTCTGATTGGTTTTGTAATCAGT
The DNA here is from genome assembly GCA_031280155.1 of Treponema sp. GTDB lineage: Bacteria > Spirochaetota > Spirochaetia > Treponematales > Breznakiellaceae > JAITHW01. The sequence goes on from JAITHD010000198.1 coordinate 727, forward strand.
TGTTTTTCTTCAGCTCCTGTAGTTAATGCTGACGTTCCCGGCTGGCTCACTGAAATCGCTCCGGAAGCTGTGATTTGGGGAATCGGCAGCGCTAAAAACCAAACTTCCGAGAGCGCCTCAAGAATTACCGCAGAAAATAGAGCCAGAGCAGCCATTGCCCGGCAGCTTAATAACAGGGTACAAGCCATGTTCACCGATTATACCCAGAACGCGGGAATCTCTGATACCCAGACTCCTTCACTTCAGAAAGATATAAGCCGCAGTCTCGTTAATATTGAACTTAATAACACAGTAGTGAACGCCCAGTGGAGAGCCGACGACGGTACCTGGTGGATTCGGCTTGAATACAAGAAAACAGACGCTAAAAATACGCTGACTTCTATCTTTGATAGGGAAGCCGTCAAATACGCGGAATTTAAAAAAGACCAGGCCCTCATGATGATAGACGACCAACTGGCAGGGAAAAATGAATCCCCCCTGCACGTCCGAGAGTAATCAACTGTCATCTGCCCCCTGCCTAAAGGTTTTTTCTAGGACGTGAGGCTTGTTCCGGCTGCCCGGGTTACTCCTCAAGTGTTCTGCTTCAGCGAGCCTGCCAAGGGCATGGCTTGATTATCCCAACACCCCCTAAAGGGAGCTTTTGCGAAAACCAAGCTATACCCCTGGCAGATATCGTTGAAGCAAGAATCCCCCGCCTTTAGGCGTGGGGAGTGTCAAAGCGAATTCGATAAATATACCCAGGCTTTTGTGAAACCTTAACGGGGATACGTTTTTCTGGATAGAAACCGCAGAAGGACCCGGAAGTCTTCCATGGTTATATTCGAGACCTATGGCTGCCATGCAGGTCTACGATGATGCGGCATCCCTGGAAACTTGCGTCGCCGAAGCTGGCGGTTGCTGAAACCTGAAGGCATAGGTTATGGTTCGACAGATCGTTGTCCGGAGAAAGGGCGTTGTTCTTGGCGAAACATCTTGCACAATGAGTATCTAAAAAGTAAACTACCAATATGGCTCTTAACTGCGGTATTGTAGGGCTTCCCAATGTGGGAAAGTCTACTATTTTTTCAGCGCTCAGTGCCGCTCCAGCGGAAGCGGCGAATTATCCTTTCTGTACCATTAATCCTAATGTGGGTAAAGCGCAGGTAAATGACGAGCGGCTTACCAAGCTGTCAGCGATATTTCAGCCTCAGCGGACAATTCCGGCAATCACGGAATTTGTGGACATTGCGGGTTTGGTCAAAGGCGCTTCTCAAGGAGAAGGTTTGGGTAATCAGTTTCTGTCCCATATTCGGGAAGTTGGGGTTATCGCCCAAGTAGTGCGCTGTTTTGATAACCCTGATATTATTCATGTAGCGAATACCATTGATCCTGTAGCGGATATGGAAATAATAGCGATTGAATTAGCCCTTGCGGACTTGGAAACCTTGCATAAGCGCCGAGAACGGGCGGAACGGACTCGCAAAGTCCAGTCTAAAGCCGAACAGAAACTTGCCGAAACAGTCCTGACCGCGCTGGATAAGATTAGTCCTGTACTGGAACAGGGAAAAGGCGCTCGGCAGGTTCTTTTGAGCGCCGAAGAGAAAGCCGCAATAGGGGATTGTCATTTCATCACCATGAAACCTCAGCTTTATGTGTGCAATGTTGATGAAACAGGTATCCGGCAGGGAAACCCCTATGTGGAAGCTGTAAAGCAGCGGGCTGCGGCGGAAGGGTCTGAAGCGGTATGTATCTGCGGCAAGTTTGAGGCGGAACTGGGAAGCATTGAAGACCCCAGGGAAAAGCAGGCGTTTCTTGAGGAACTGGGCATATCCGCATCGGGTTTAAACGCCCTTACCCAAGCGGCTTACCGGCTCCTTGGACTCATAACGTTCTTTACCGCCGGAACTGATGAATGTCGGGCTTGGACTGTTCATATCGGCGATACCGCGCCTAAAGCTGCCGGCGTGATTCATACTGATTTTGAACAAGGTTTTATCAAAGCTGAAGTCTACCATTATGACGATCTGATTCAGTACGGAACTGAGGCAAAAATTAAAGAAGCCGGCAAGTACCGTATTGAAGGCAAAGAGTATGTGGTTCAAGATGGGGATGTGATGTTTTTCAAATTCAATATATAGTGGAAACAGCGCAGCTACCGAGTTATAGGCAATAATTTCTGTCCTTTGTAAGAAAGGCGATATTGTCTTAAATCCTGAATTGCAGGGCGGTTTTGGATTATACGGTGAAAATAAGTAGATTACGCAGATTAACACCGATTTCGGTATCTAGCGCAAGAAAAAGTCTAGGTAATTGTTAGTTTTCTTGAAATATTCATATTATTTGATTATCTATCTCCTTTTTAATCCGTGAAAATCCGTGGACAATGTTTTTGACCCGATAGATTTTCAGTTTTCCTTTTCATAGTATATTATAGCTATGACACAAGATTCAACAGCGAGAAAAAGCGGGGGAAAGAGGGGTGCCGGGAGCGCCGGACTTTGCGGCGGAAATCCTGTCCCCCTCAAATACCGCGGGGGAGATGCGCCGGAAGTTTGAACTGTACCGGAAGTCCGGGGTTCGGGAATACTGGGAGCTTGACCCGGAGTCAAAAACCCTGTTTACCTATTGCTTCAAAGACGGTTCAGTCACCACCCGCTATTATCATTCCGGGGAAACCATCGGAAGAAGCGTCTGTGCAAACTGGCGCGGGGAAAGTATGGCTGCTTTTCTGCCTCCGTATTCATCGGACTATAACCCGACGGTCAATTCGGCTGTCAATTATTATTTCGGAGTCCCATGAAATTATATTAAACCACTATATATTTGCTTGATTGGCGCTCACGAGATGATTATGTTGCTTTATCTGAAACTGGAAAACAATATGTGGATGCAAAAGATGAATATTATGGAGAAACATTGAGTGAAGAACAAGCAAGAATTTTAAGAAAACAAGCTATTGAAAATCTATATTTTTCATCTGTCATTTTAGGGATTGCATCAATGGTAGAGTGTGTATTTTCCTTATCTAAAAACCACTATATCCCGTCTCTTTAGATCAATTAGAACATTTTTTTACTGTGTATTCAGGTAAAATATATGATTGGCAAATAATAAAATCACAAAAATATGGTGCAAAAATGTATTCTAATTATGCCTTTAATAGTGGTTAGAGAACAAGTCTAATATTAGAAAGTTATGTTCAATTTATCTGAAAGTTTTTTGAATATTTATCAAAAGAGATGTTGACATACTCACAAAGTTATGATGTAATCAGTTAACAG
>JAITHD010000225.1 GCA_031280155.1 Treponema sp.
TGATCCTTATAATAATAGGTTATACCGCTGTTTATTTTGTTTAGTATATTCTCTATTGTTTTTCTTACATCTATACGTTCTTCTGGAAACAGTTCCGTTACGTCCCATTTGTTATTGCCTTGCATATACGTTCTATAGGAACCTATATCAGAATCCGAATCTAATGCCCAAGCGCCTTCGGAATAAAAGGACATTTTTGTCCCATAAAAACTTAAGGTATGATATTCCCCGTTATTGGAAATAAATAAATAGTAACTATGGGTTAATAATTTCGTCCGTTTCATCTGAAAGCCTATTCCTGTTCGGGCAAAAGCCTTCATATCATACTGTTCAGGAGAAGCAGCCATATTTTCAAGTAACGTTTTTACAGCGGATTCATTCTCTAAAATAGTTTTTCCATTATTATCATCAATAGAAACCAAATATAAACCGGCTTGTAAACTTGAACAAGCGCCGAAAAGAAAGATATTTAGGGCAATCCCTCCCCATAACATAACGTTTTTTTTGATACCCCAGACCATGAACGCACCCTGCTTGATGATTAGGCTGACCAAGATCCATGAAACCATTTAAGAGTAATACCAAAGGACTTAAGAAGCGGAGACTTCCTAAGTCCTTTGGTATTACTTTATCGGTATGGCTGTTTTCTTCACCTTCTCAATGTACAGCTTTTACCACCGTGCCTGAAACCGTAACTGTCCCGGGCATCCATATTCCCGCAGTTATACTTTGAAGAAGCCAATGCCCTATGTGGGAGCCGTACTTTATTTGTACATTAACCGCCCCGTCGCCGCTGTAGTTTTTGATGTTTCTTTCAATTATTTCCCTAATCTTGGGATCCATTGAGGTAGAAGAAAGATTGAACAGCGTTCCGCCTTGGGGCGACCAGCCAAGAAATTTGTTGGTCCATTTCTTCTCTGAAAATTCCCCTGCTTTTTCATATTTTTGACCGTCGATCTCCAAACCCATTTGCAGTCCTGACGCTTGGAAGGTAGTACATCCAGTCAAACCAAACCCTATTGCCAGCAGTCCTGCCAGCATTATCATCTGGAACTTCTTATTTGCCATTGTTTACTCCTTTTCAATGACTAACAACCTATAATTGAACGTTTGATTTCAGATTTTACAACGCCCAACCGTATATCGCCCCAAAAAGAGGGGGTCTTAACCGGACGGCGACGCCTTCCGGAAAAAGCCTGTTTCAGGTTACGGGATGACCGCGCTGACTATAGGACCCCAGGGACCCGTCTCTCCCCGCTGGTTTTCGCAGCGCACACTGAAATACGCGGTTTTACCCGCTTCTTCGGCGGGATACTCCCGAATTTCCTTTTTCCGCCGAGTCGAGCGCCAATAAAGCAGCTCTTCCCCGGCAACCGGGGGCTTCATCAGGTAATGTTTCGGACTCGCCGCTTCCTCAAGAGTCGCGCCGCCGTGGGGCATAATCCCTTCGTAGATCCCGTAGACCCAATCTCCCCGGGGGTTTGAGGATTCGGGCATAGGCTGGATGTTGAGGATCAAGGCGTGTACCCCGTGATAGCCCACCATAACCACCGCGTGTCCTGTGGGTCTCCCTGTTTGGCTGGGGGTTCCGTCATGGAGGGACAGGAGCAGCGCCGGATAGTCAGGGGCTTCCAATGGCGGGCTTAACAAATAATGCTTTTTGATAAACCGCATTTTTTCTTTCAAGGACCCAAACGCGGCGTTGCACTGGGCGGTAATAACAATCGATCGTTCGGCGCTTTTAGCGAGCTGAAGTTTCGCTTCCGCCTCAGCGGTAAGATGTTGGAGGGCTGTAAGTTCCGCAGCGGGGATGTTCCATGAGGCGGCTTTGGTTTGGAATGTATTGTTCCAGACCACAGCCATGTTTATCTGATTATCCCGTCCAGAAGGGAGCCAATCTCTGACGTTATTCATAGGTTTCCAGCCTTGTTTTGTACCCTGCCGGAAATCCGCGAACCTCCGGCTGACGTGAACGGCTCCCTATTTGCTTCAAAAGGGCGTCTTTTTGGAATGGAATTATGCCCGTTAAAGATGAAATTATGCCCTTTTGTCTTAGAATTGTTCCCCTTTGATTTGAAAGGGCGCCCTTTTGGGATGGAATGACCCCTGTTAGAGATAGAATTATGCCCCTTTGTTTCAAAAAGACCCCCGTCTAGGGTGGAATGACCCCCTTTTGTGACGGAATTGCCGCTGAGGTGGATAAAACCGATTCCGGGGAAGACAGAAAGAGATACTCTGGACCCTACAAAAAATACGCTATATACAGGAAAATCAGAAGCAAGGAAGATTAAAAGACAAAAAGGGCGTATATCGTATATCGTATATCGGCCCAGCGTTTTTAAGGAACTCATGTAAAAACCTTTTATAGTATGTTTTGCACTCTCAAGGGAGTGTTATATTAATTATAGAAAAATATTAAGAAAGAATCAAGTAAATAAATAAAAAAAAACAAGAAAATCTTTACCAAACGCGCCGTAAAGCCCCCGCCTTTAGGCGTGGGGATATAAGGCGCAAAAAATCCGTAAGGATTTTTTAGTTGTCGGCTTGTCGGCGTTCCCCTGTATGTATGCGGCGGCGGCACCATCCCGCTGCTGCAAGCGTGGCTCTTAAACGGCATGACCATGGGAAGCGCCGCCAGTTTTATGATAAGCGGTACCGCAACGAAAATCACCAATTTAGGGGCGCTCAAAATCGTGTTAGGCGCAAAACACTTTACGTTTTATTGGCTCTTTGTAATCGCCTTTGCCCTCGTAAGCGCTCTGGCGACAGATTATGTGCTTTTTTGATAATGTCCTTTACAGTCGATAATATGCAGGTTTTGGTTTTCATCAGCGGAATAAATAAGACGGTTTGCGTCATCAATCCGGCAGCTATACGCTTTTATATGTTTTACGCTTCCGGCTTACCGGTCGTGCATCAAGCCGTTACGAAGGATGTTCTCAATAAGGTCATTTATCTTTTTCAGTATTTTGCGGTCTTCCGTCTGCCATTCCATATAGTCTTTAAGGCAATGCGGGTAAAAGAAACATCATCCATTTTCCATTGCCCGGAGTTCCGCCATTGTTTTAACCATAACCTTGCCTTCTTCAATTTCCCGGATACTGTTTTGCAGTTTTTCGGTAAAAGCCGCATTGTGCCGCTCTTTTTCCCATTCCTCATAGGTATCTTTGGGCAAAATAACGATTTTCCGCTGCCGGTAGACCTCTTTCAGGTTTTGGATAAGATCGGCGTTGAGTTCGTCCGCTTTCAGATGATAGGCTGCATACATACACATTCCCTCTTGCTCAACAGGAATTCGAAAACCCGGGCTATCCGCTCCAATTTGGTCACTATGCAGCCAAATTCCGCTCCTACTCAGGCAACAAGGGAGTTTTGCGATAACCAAGCTATGCCCCAGGCATATATCGTTGAAGTAGAAATCTTGGGGAGTAACATGGGCAGCCAGAACAAGCCCCAAGCCCAAGCCTTTAGTCCTGGGGGAGTTGACCCCTCATTATGCTTTCAGCCCGCTCTAAATCTTCTATATAATTGATATTAAAAAACATATCCCCTTTATACTGGTCAATGGTTGAGGGTTCTATAATATGCAGGTTCAGCTTATCAAGAAGAGGGCGTATCTTATACTCTTGACGGGTCAACGCATCGCCTATACAGGGAATACACTGTTTACTGAAAAAAGAATTAAAAGGTTCGTAGAATCCATCTCGTCTGCGGGCAATACAAGCGTCTACAGCCTCGGCGCTTATAGTCTTCCGCATATATTGGATATACTCAACTGAAAGAAAAGGCATATCGCAGGCGATTACATAAAGATAATCGCTCTTGCAATGAATAAGCCCCTGATAGATTCCCGCTAAAGGTCCACGCCCCAGTCCGTCCATTAAGACCCTTACGTTTTCATTGATAAAAGTCTGATTACTGGATACCAGCACTTCATTGAAGATAGAACCTAATCCTGCTATGAGACGATCTATGACTTTAGCGCCGGCTAATTCTAACTGTTTTTTGTCATATCCCATTCGCGTGCTTTGCCCGCCGGCTAAAATCAAAGCGCTGTCAAAATTCATTACTCCTCTCCTTATCTTTGACGGTTCCCTTTCTGGACGTTTTGAGCAATAAAACCCCTACGCCTAAAAGGGATAGGAAAAAAAAGCGGCTCCTAAAAGTCCTGTCTGCAACGCGCCGCCGTTTTCGGTAAACTGTACCTCTAAGCATGAACAATAGTCAAAGGTCCGCCTGAGTGGTTAAAAAGCCTAAGCCGGTAGGAAAAACAGTACCCGATACTGCCGTTTTCGGTAAGCACTTTATACCATAGGCCGGAAAGAGGGCTGCCTGTAGTGCTGATAGGCGGATTGCCTGGGGCTTCTTCCAGTATTTTCACCACTTCCCCTATTCTGAGCCGGTAGGTGCGTCTTGAAGCATTATCCGGTTCCGCCCGAATGGGAAGTCCGTCTTGGAGGGTTTCCCCATAGGTTAAAGCAAGTCCGGCAAAACGATCAGCCCGTTTTTGCGCGGTGCTTTTACTGCCCACTAATTCAAGTTTTGCCAGAGGAATCTCGAATTTATCAATGGTTTGTTCGGTCCGCTGATAGGTTTCTGGGATGCCGGCGACCCACACTTGATTAATATTTGATTTGATATAGACCGGCAGAACCGTTCCCGAAGGCACCGCCGGTTCTTCTGCGGACCACAGCAGAATTCCCCAGCCTAAAATCTTTTCGGAACAAGACCCCAGAAACAGCGGAATAAGCGCCCCAAGCAGTGCCCAGAAAAAAGAAGAAAAAGGGAAAAAGCGATATATTCTCCGCATTATGCCGGAAGTATACCCTAGGTGAAGGCAAGGAAACTAGAGGGGTCTGGGGCAATTATGGCACAAGCAGCCCTCTATCAGCGCCTGTTACACGCCGTTTTTTCCTATCCCTTTACCATATACGCGAATAAGCGTTTCTTTATGTCCTTAAGGCCATATCTTCTGGATCACCAGAAAGGAATAGGTATACACGTTTCATTACAATTACCGGAACGTTATGTGCAATTGCCCCTAAATTGGTTGGAATATTGAATAAAAAAGCCGTAATGCCTAAAAACAAAACCTAGCCCAACAAAGGACTAGGAATGAGTACAAGAAAAGACCGTTATTTTTCACAGCATACCCTTT
>JAITHD010000233.1 GCA_031280155.1 Treponema sp.
TTCCTGATAACAATCGCGCTTCGGCAGGCTCGTTCCGCATGATCCGTCCTCCGGACCGGGGCGCCCCAAAAAGCCATCACCGAATCCCCAATATATTTGTCGATAGTTCCCTTGGTTTCAAGTATGCTTTTTGAAATAATCTCAAAGTACGGACACAAGTCTGTTACTAGTCTTTCCGGATCCGTCTGTTCGGCGATGGTCGTAAAATCAGCGATGTCGCTGAAAAATATCGTCAGCTCCCGGGTTTCGCCCCCCAAATCAGCGTCGATTTCTTCACCAATAAGTTCGGCTACCAATTCAGAAGGAACATAACGCTTGAAATTCCGCAGACCGTTACGCATATTTTCAAAAGAATCCCGCATATCCATGATTTCCATAAAGTTAGTATGAATGTATACTTTAGAATCAAGATCAAAGGATTTTATTTTCATCATTTCCGCCGCAAGCCGGCGCATAGGTTCAGCGATAGCATGAGAAAGGAGAGAGCCGAAAATCATAATCAGAATCAGAACGCCTATAGAAAAAAGCGTAACATAGATTAAATTTCTACGGACATGACCGATAATATCGTTTTCAGGAATAATAATGCCGATGTTCAAGTCCAGTCCGTCGCCCACGCTGATAGGCGTGAGGATCGATTCATAATGCTCATTCCCATGTTTGATCCGCATGAGGGTTCCGGGCTTGACGATAAGCCGCTGCAATACAGAACGCAGGACTTCGTCGTTAAAAGCATCAATACTGGACACATTATACGTCGTATTGCCGTGACTGTCATAACTTTTCACAAAGAGTTTTTCCAGGTCTTTTTCCTGCCGGGCTTGCAGGGCAACGAGATTGTTTTCTTTATCGAGAATAACAATCTTTGTTCCCTCAGTGGGACGAAGGGTTCCCAGAAACCGGGAAAGTTCGTTCACCGCGATGTCTATGCTGTTCACACCGATAGTCTTTCCGGCAGGATCAAAAATAGGAATCGCGCAGGTGAACCCAGGAAGATGATCCGTAGCAAAAAGATACACCGGGGTCCAGGTCATATTTTTTTCTGTTTCCGCGGCTCTGTACCATATCCGTTTGCGGGGATCATAGCCGGTCTCAAAGGATTCGTCGGTATTGGGATAGGCGCCGTAATAAGAGATGTTGGTATGCTCCCAGCGGATCCGGATCAAATCACCGTCGTTATGTACCAAGCGTTTTGAAAAAGTGCCGTCGTTCATCCGATTCAGCATGACCAAATTCCCTTGGGTGTCCGCATAGTAGACCATTTTGAACTGAGGATGAATTTTCAGAATTTCAGCGTAGTAATTGAACAGTTGTTCTTTGTCGGCGGCGTTATTGATAGGGTCTTCAAAGTATTGGTACAGAAGAAACCCTAAGCTCTGGTTAGTTGTTTGGGCTGGATAAAAATAATTAGTCGTCCGGTAGCTGACCGAATTTTGGATTTCCGCGATAAGCGCCGCAGACAGCTCTTTAGCGTTTTTCTCTGAATTGATCCACATAGAACTGAGAATAATAGCGGCTGACAATATAAGGAAAAAAGCGTTAATAAATATAATGCCGTAGAGAACCCGCAGACGCATGAATCGCTTTCCCGCCTCTTTATTTTTCATAGTTTATCATAGCCCATTTGTTGTTTTCGGGGCAAGAGCTAGTCAGAATAAAAGCATATACCTTTATATATCAAGAAAATGGTCCTAATAAAGGTTAGTCTACTCGGAATTTTTCCACCTCTTCAACCAACATGTCAATGGTTTCCTTGTTTTGACCGGTCATCTCGTTTACTCGGTTTACCGCAAGATTGATCTGATTCGTGCCGTTAGCCATCTCATTTACCCCATTGGTGATCTCTGCGGTTGCCTGTTCAAGCCGCCGGCTTTCCTGCATAACCTGCTGGGAAGCCTCCCGCATTTCCACAGAACCGCTGGAGACCAGTCCTGTCAGTTCATTGAGCCGGCTAATTGCTTCGAGAATTTGTTTGCTTCCGGCGCTCTGTTCTTCCATCGAAGATCGAATATGCTCTTCCTGCTGGAACACCGTCTTAACTCCATTGTCAATGGCTTCAAATTTGTTAATCACCTCATTAATAGAAGCGGTGATCTTATCTATAGAGCTTTTAATCTTCTGCAATATCGCCGCAATGGTCTTGCTCTGCTCGCTGGAAGACTCCGCGAGTTTCCTGATTTCATCTGCCACCACCGCAAAGCCTTTTCCCACATCCCCTGCGTGGGCGGCTTCAATCGCCGCATTCATAGACAGCAGATTGGTTTGCCCCGCAATATTTTCCATAACCGCATTAATTTCTAACAGTCCTTCAGATTCCCGGGCAATTTCTTGGATATCCATAGCCGCTTCCTGAATTCCGTTGCGCCCCGCATCTGAAGCCTTTGCTAAACGTTCCACATTTTCAATGTTTTTAACAAGCGTACCGGTAACATTCTGGATATTTACCAGCATTTCTTCAATAGCCGCAGTAGATTTGGCAACGCTTTCATTTTGCTTTTCAACATGTTCTGAAAATTGAGCGAAATTTCGGTTCATCTGTTCCATTGTAGCGTTGTTTTCAGTGACTGAAGCGGATTGATATAAAGAACGCTCCCTAATGCTCTGGATATTTGCGGTAATTTCGTTTATCGCCGTCGCGGTTTGTAACATATTCGCCGCCAGTTCACCGCCTATCCCTGAAAGTCCGATAGTCGTTTCTTTAATCGTTTCTACCAGACACCGTACATTATGCATACTTTGATTCAGGGAATTCCCAATCTCTCCAATTTCATCTTTAGTAGGAACCGCTGCTTGCTGGGTCAAATCGCCTTCGCCGAATTGCCGCACCGCCTTCCGAATGAAACTAAGGGGAGAGGCGATAGAATGGGCGATCCAAAAACTGAGGCCTATGCTAATCCCCACAAAGACCGCTACGATGATAATCATGAGATTTCGGAGAAATATAACGTCTCCCATTAATGACCGCTGTTCCGCCGTAAGAATCAAAAACATATCAAAGCCCGGTACCGGCGCGAATCCGCAGAGCAGGAGCTTGCCGTTAAAGATATATCCAGTGGAACCCTCTTTATGCTCAAGCACATACTGAATTGCGTCGGCCACCGGTTTATACTCAGGATTTGTTTTCGCAATCTCTCTGGGAGTTTCCAGCCGGGACACCGACTCCCGGCGTGTCGCGTGAGCTATGAGCTGTCCCTGGGTGTTGCACATATACGCATAGCCGTTTCCGCGAATTTTTAGATCCTTTACGATATCCGTGAGTCTGAACGCATTGGTTCGGGCTAGGATTGCGCCGATTACCGTATTGTTCATCTTAATGGGGACCGTGAGATTGAGCAGGGGATATCCGGTATTTACCGCGCTGGCGGCAGCGGGAATAATATCGGAAATCGACGTTTGCCCCGCAAGGGCTTTCTGCACATATTCTCGTTGAGAGAGATTAACCGTCTGTCCTCCTTTGATATGCCACGCGTTACCGGTCAGATCGATAATGGCTATGTCGTCGATTCCTAATTTCTCGTCAATATAGGGAAAAAGCGCCGCGGTTTGGACGGTTCTATCCATAGTTCGTACTTCAGCGCGATTTGCTACTTCTTGGAGAATATTAAAGTCGTTTTGGATATTAACCGCTACCAGTTTCGCGCCGATTTCAGCTTCGTTCAGCATCCAGTCATTTGTGTTTTGTTTTACAATTCTTGTAGATATCTGTATAGCAAGAATGCCCAATACACAACATACAGTAATAACCAACAGACTAATAAGCAGAGAAAGTCGTTTTATGATACTCATATGTTTATAAAACTATAATAGACCCCGGATATTTTTGCAATACTAATAGGCGCTGGTTTTCACCGGCTCTTGACACTCCCCATAAGATCGAGTATATATAGAAATATACTGTCTAAATAATAGGAATGGTAAAAGAGGTTGCTATGGCTGAACAACATCAATTAGTTACTTTTCAGCTCGGAGAAGAGTTGTATGGGATCAATATTATGGACGTTAAAGAAATCGTCCGAGTACAAGATATTCGAGGAATTCCAAACGCTCCCAGCTATGTGGAGGGTATTTTTAATTTACGGAGTGAAATAATCCCCATTATTAATCTTCACAAACGCTTTCATCTCAAGAAAATTCTTACTTCTGAGGAAGATGAATTGTTGTCGGGCTTTATCATTCTTGATATTGACGGTATGAAACTGGGGATAATAATTGACAGGGTTTCCAGAGTAGTCAGTATAGAAAGAGAAGACGTTCAGCCTCCGCCTCAAATGGTCAGCGGCATAGGCTCTGAGTATATTCAAGGGGTAGTTCGTCAGGAACGAGGTTATCTTATTATCTTGAGCATACGAGACCTCTTTAACCCTAAAGAACTGCAAAAAATTGCAAATATCCGAGGTTAAAGGTCTTATCTGCCATGAAAATAGAAATCTATTCTCCAACTATTAAACGGAAGGAGATGGATGCGGTTCTCACAGCTATGGTGGAAGATAAGATTGGACCTGGGGAACAGGCTCGATCCTTGATTCAGCTTGCGAAAGAGTATCTGGGATTTGAGTGTTGTCTTGCGCTGCGCAGTCCGGCGATTGCGCTTTTTTTTGCCCTCAGATCCCTGGGGCTTGAACCTGATCAGGGGGTGGTTATATCCGCCCTGTCTCCGGGATATTATGTGAAGGTCCTTGAAGACCTGAGACTGCGTCCGGTGTATGCTGACGTGGGAACCTCCTCAGCCTGCGTAGATCGGGCAACCTTAGACGCCGCTCTCTCAGGAGGGGACTCGGTGCCAAGGTGTATTGTGATACATCATACTTTGGGGTATGTCCCAGACATGGCTTCTATTGTGCAGATAGGCTTGCCGGTTATCGAGGATATCTCCCAGAGTTATGGTACGGTTTTGAAAGAAAGCAAGCCGGGTTCTTTCGGGGTTTTTACGATTTTAGGCTTAGAAGAGCGGGATATGCTTACCGCCGGAGGCGGGGCGCTTCTGTATTCAGTACACCGCCGGGACGGGGCGGTCCTGAAGAATTTAGGAGAACTTCCGCCGGAATATGGACTTCCCGATATGAATGCGGCTATGGCGGCGGTGCAGTTTCGGGAAGGGCTTAAAAATCTTGAAAAACGAAAGGAAATCGCTCAAGTGTATGTTCAATCAAGCCTACGCACCCGGCATAAGCGGTTTATCCAACAAGACGATGTTGAGTATAATAATTACGCCTTTCCGCTTATTCTCGAAACCGGCATGAAAGACGTTAAAGCCTACGCTAAACGAAAGGAAATCGAGGTGGAAAGCGCTTTTGACGCTACGGTAATGGGCGTCGGCATAGTTGAGTCTAAGGTTTGCCCTGAAAGTTATTCTCTGTTTCTCAGAACGGTTCTTTTTCCTTTGTATCCTCGGTTGAGAGCCGCGGAAATCGAGAAAGTCGCAAAACTTATCGCAACTCTTCCATGAATTATGAGGAATATCGTAGATGCCTGAAATAAAAAAGGCCCTGCTCTTCATCAATCTGCATAAAGTCAATGCTCAGATTCTAGCGGACGAAATAAGTAAAGCCTTGAGGCGCAAACAGATTGAAACTTTTTCGTGTGTCTTTACCAATGAACCTGATTTTGAAGTTCAAGGACCCTATAACATAGCCTTCAGTCTTGGAGGAGACGGAACCGTACTGTACGCGGCCCGTTCTATGGCGCCTTTAGGCGTACCGATACTTCCCATTAATCTAGGCACCCTTGGATTTATAGCCGCGGTTCCGCCTGATGAATGGTCCTTGGTTTTTAACTATTGGACTGAAGGAAAAATCGGAATTTCCCGGCGGCTGATGCTGGAAGTAACCGTAGAACGGGAAGGCAGACCTGTAGCGTTTGGGACTTGCCTGAATGACGCGGTTGTTTCCGCATTAGGTATTGCCAAAATCATAAGGCTTCATGTGGAAAGTGAATACATACGCCTTGGGAAGTACCGATCTGACGGTCTCATTGTGGCCACTCCAACAGGTTCTACCGCGTATTCAGTGTCCGCCGGCGGACCGATTCTTGATCCTGAAATGGAAGCGTTTATCATCAATCCGGTGTGTCCTTTTACCCTGTCTAATCGTCCTATTGTAGTGCCTTCCCGGGAAGCCTTGGTGGTGGAAGTCGAGCCTGAACAACGAAGCGGCGTACTTTTGACCCTGGACGGGCAGGTGACGGAATCCCTAGAACCGGGGGATCGAGTGTATATTAAGCAAGCTCCATTTGAAGCGCGCCTCATTGCCTGTGAAAGGAGTATGTTTTATAGGGCCCTCCGCACGAAACTTTCCTGGTCCGGGGGGCCTGATGCTTGAGGAACTCACCATTCAAAACTATGCGCTGATTGAGGGCTTTTCAGTTTCTTTTCAGAAAGGTTTTAATATCCTAACCGGCGAGACCGGCGCGGGAAAATCCATTATCGTAGGGTCTTTGAGTTTTCTGCTCGGCGCAAAGGCTGATCCAGAGGTGATCCGAACCGGCGCAGAGGAAGCGCGGGTGTCAGCCGTGGTATTAGTGGACAAGAAAAACAGAGACGCTTTGGACTGGCTCACGACCCGGGACATTACGCCTGAAGAGGATCGGCTTATCGTCAGGCGGAATATAAGACCTTCTGGGCGGGGAACCATTTATATTCAGAATATTCCGGTAACCCGCAAGGATCTGACTGAATTTATGGGACTGCTTTTTGATCTGCATGGGCAGCATACCCATGAATCGCTGCTCAAAAAGGAAGCCCATCGGAAATATCTGGATCGTTTCGCGGGACTGGAGGAAGAAACCGCTGAGTTTAATCGGATTTTTCTTGATCTTGGAGATAAAAAGAACGCCCTTGCGGTATCCGTCAGTTCCACCCGGGAACGGGAAGCCCGGCTCGAATTTTTGAAGTATGCTGTAGAAGAAATTGAGCGGGCTGCTCCTAAAACAAGGGAAACCAGAGCATTGGAAATCGAAGCCCAAAAACTTGGAGATTTTGAGAAATTAGCGGGTCACGTAAACGCCGCTTCGTCTGCGCTTTTTGACGAGGAAGTGTCCGTTGCGGGTCTTGCACGAAAAACCTGGGTTTCCTTGGAAAGCGCCGCCGCTATTGATGGAAAATTGAGGGCTATCACGAAACGCATGGAAAACCTCTACTATGAAATAGAAGATTTGACCGAAGAATTCCGGGTTTACCGAGAAGATTTGAAATACGATCCTGAACGGCTTGAAGCGGTAGAAGAACGGCTTACCCTGCTGTACCGGCTTAAAAAGAAGTATGGCCCTGACGAAGATACGGTTCTTGCCTATAAAGCAAAGGCTGAAGCTGAAATCGAGACCTTTTCAGGAACCGAAGAGAATCGGGAAAAACTCAAGGCTGAAATCGAAACCCTTGAAAAAGAGCTTGCCCGGAGAGCCGGGGAGATTACCGCAAAACGCGCCGCTGGGGCCCGCATATTATCCCATCAGATAACCGAGATTCTTGTACATTTGGGTATGCCTCAAGCCCGTTTCGCGGTATCCGTGGTTTCAAAACCCTCAGACCGAAAAGTTCCTTATGGACCTTGGGGAGCCGATGAAGTAGGGTTTCTCATTTCCTCTAATGTTGGGGAACCCCTCAAAGAACTTGCCCGTATTGCTTCAGGCGGGGAATTGTCCCGGGTTATGCTTGCGGTAAAAACCGCGCTGTCTGATGCAGATACGTTGGAAACCTTAGTTTTTGATGAAATTGATACCGGTATAGGCGGAGAAGTAGCGCTGTCTATTGGAGAATATCTTGCCAAAATAGGAAAGCGCAAGCAGATTTTTTGCGTTACCCATCTTGCTAGTATTGCGGTTCGTGCCGACAATCATTTAAAAGTAGAAAAAAAGAATGAAGCAGGGCGTACCGTAACCGATATTTCAGTATTACACGGTGATGAGCGGCGGCGCGAGATTGCCCGAATGCTTTCCGGGGACCCGGGAATTGCGGCGCTTGCCCATGCAGATGCATTATTGGCAAAATATGCAATGCCTTAGCATAGAAAATAACAAGATGGAGTAAATCATGGCAAAAAATTCTGATAGCGATCGCCTTCAGTATGGAGAAAAGATTCAGGTTTATAAAGCGGCGATTGATAAAATCCTCAAATGGGAAGGGAAGGTCCTGGAGGAGATACTGCAAGCCAGTCCAGCGGAAGCGGTGGTAAAACAGTTTATTCTGGCGGATAGTATGTTTAACCTGACCTCACACCATATTATCTTAAACAGTATTTCCCAAGCGGTGTTAAGGATAAATAACGAGGAAGCTCTTGGAGAAGCCCGGAAATCTATTAGCAAAGGGTTTAGTTATCTGGAAAACTTGGTGACCGGCTATGTAGATGCGCCTTTTTCTGAGTATGAAGAAAAAGTGTCTGCTCTAGACCCAATTGACGGGGAACAAAGATACCGTTTAATACGAAAAATAGGGCTGACGATTCAGCTTTTTGAGAATTCTTACCGAGACAACTCTAAATGGAAGTGGACTTTTGTTGAAATAGAAGGCAGATTCGCGGCGGTAACAAAAAATATTTTGGATTTAAAGAATATTAACGCCAATCTTGACCATAGGTCTCCCAACTATGAAGCCACTGTATATCATTTACGGCTGGTTAAAAAGCTGCTTAACGATGCGGCGGATCGGTATCGGGAACGCTACGAGCAGGCTACTAATCATATCAATGATTTTCAGGCAAGTCTCAATTTTATGAACGCCCTGCGCCGAATTCATATTATATTGAATGAGACCTATGAAGCTGAGACGATTAAGAAAAAACTTGACGTTTGGGAAGTCAAGCTGCAGGGAGATCTGAATAAAAAGCAGGAAGAAAAGAACAATAAAGAAGAGACAGCTTAACATAGATGGCAAAAATATCTCTTCGGGAATTTAAAACCCTCTTGCCTTATCTTGCCCGGTATCGCAGCCGGTATATATGGGGACTGATTTGTCTTGTCGCGGTAGACCTTGCCCAGTTGTTAATCCCTCAATTTATGGGGCAAGCCGTAGACCTCATAGGGTCCGGCGGCTTTCATGTGCGGGACCTATTGGTTATTGCGGGAAGCATGATCGGCGTAATGGGGGCGATTTCACTGGGGCGGTTCCTGTGGCGCTTCTGTATTCACGGCGCTTCTCGGCGGATTGAAACGGAAATGCGGGAAAAGCTTTTTGATCATCTCCTTACCCTATCGTATGATTTTTATCAGAGCCATAAGATAGGAGACCTTATGGCGCGGTTTACCAATGATCTGAGCGCGGTACGAGAATCTATTGGAATGGGGCTGGTTGCGCTGATCGACGGTACGGTTATGGCTATATCAATTCTGGTGATTATCTTTCTTCAAGATGCCGGAACCGCAGGGCTGGCGATTATTCCGCTGCCTCTTATTACGCTTATTATTCTCTTTTTTGGGAGCGCTGTTGGGAAAAGATTCCTCAAAGCTCAGGAAACGTATTCAGCTATGAGCGATACCGTCCAAGAAACCTTTGCCGGAATCCGAGTGGTCAAGTCTTTTGTCAAAGAGTGGTGGTTTATCAAGAAATTCGCCGATACCAACGATGATTACCGAGACGCCAATATGGAGCTGGTTAAACTTTTCGGGATATTTTTTCCTTTTATTTCACTGCTTTCAGGGCTGACGTCTCTTATTGTACTGCTAATCGGCGGAATCCGAGTTGTAGAGGGTTTTATCAGTCCCGGAGATATGGTAGCCTTATTTCGATATCTGCAAATGCTGATCTGGCCCTTGATGGGCGCCGGCTTTGTGGTGAACATGATTCAGCGGGGAGCAGTGAGTCTTGGACGGGTGAATGAGATTATGCGTACTCAGCCGGCTATTGCTTCTCCTGAAAAACCGAAACTTCCCCTAAAAACAACGGAAACCGCCATAGAAATCCGCAGTTTGAGTTTTGCCTACGCTGGAGACCCGGAACATCCGGCGCTGGAAGATATCAATCTCACCATAAAACAGGGCGCTTTAGTGGGTATTCTGGGGCGGACCGGTTCAGGAAAGTCTACGCTTATCAAGACCTTTACCCGTATGATCGATCCTCCAGGGGAGACGGTCTTTGTTAAGGGAATTGCTGTGGGAGACTGGGATTTGCAGGAGCTCCGAAAATGTTTCGGCGTAACGCCTCAAGACAGTTATCTTTTTTCAGACTCTATAAAAAATAATATCGCCTACGGCTTACAAGAGGACAGAGCCTTGGAGAAAGAACTCCTCCTTGCTAATGCCGGGTCTCTTTCATCTATTGACAGAGATTTAGAGGCTTTTACCCAAGGCTGGGATACGATTATCGGGGAACGAGGACTTACGCTTTCAGGAGGGCAGAAGCAGCGGGCGGCAATTTCACGGGCGGTGATTGGAGAGCCGGAAATCCTTGTTTTAGACGACGCTCTTTCCGCGGTGGACGCTGAAACCGAAAAGCGTATTTTAACGGGACTCCTGAAAGAACGCCGAGGCAAGACGACGGTCATTATTTCTCATCGGGTTTCAACCTTGAAAAACGCGGATCTGGTGGTGGTTCTGGATAAAGGACGAATCGCCGAATACGGCTCGCCCCAAGACCTTATTGCTCAGGGCGGGTTTTATGCGCGAATGGCGGCGCTTCAGCAGCTTGACCAATCTGAAGAGAAGGAGTCCTGATGTCCGATTATTTTGAGGCTGAGGAAATTACAAAAGGGTATGACCAGGGTATTGCCCGGCGGATGCTTTCTTACTTAAAATCATATCGACTGCTGGCGCTGGCTACGGTCTTGGCTTTGGGAGGTTCCACATTAGGAGAGTTGGCAATTCCAATAATTCAGCAGCGGGTTATTGACGATGCTATTCTCTCCCGTTTTATCTTGGTACAGACAGATATACTCGAACAAGAACAGGAGACCCTTGAACAGAACACGTTGGATTCTTTGAAAACCTTGATGGATAATCCTAAGCTGATTCAGATCGGCAATCAGGTTTTTATTCCTCAGAATCATAACACAAAGATATCTCGGCAGGCTGAGGAAGAACTGCTGCGGAAAGGTGTTCTTGGAGACCCTCAATGGTATGCGTTCACCTATCGCGAAGGGGACATGGCTTCAGCGGTGATAAATCAGCATGAAGATCGGTTTATTACAGGAAATACTGGAGGAGCCATCCATACCAAAGACCTTTATGCGCTTTCAGTGTCTGAAATCGCCGCGGTCCGTATGGGGGATATTGCTTTCATCAAACAAGCGGTTATGGTTCTTATTATTATTTTAGTTCTGGTCTTTGTATGTACTTTTATTCAAACCTGGACCGCGACCCTCATAGGGCAGCAGGTTATGAAGGATATTCGGCTTGGGCTGTTCAAAAAGACCGCTTCCCAGTCTACGGCGTTTCTCTCTCGTCATCCGGTTGGACGGATAGTAACCCGTCTTACTGGAGACGTACAGACTATTAACGAATTTTTTACCTCTGTGCTTGTTGCGTTTCTCAAAGATTTCTCGGTTATGATCGGCGTTCTTGTTACACTGTTCATTCTTTCTCCGGTGCTGGCGGGGGTGACCCTGCTTACGCTGCCGCCGGTTCTGCTGGCTACCGCGTTAAGCCGGGTAAAAGCCCGAGATGCGTTTCGACAGCAGCGAACCGCTTCTTCTAAAGTAAACTCTTATTTGTCAGAACGTCTCTCAGGCATACAGGTAGTTCAGCTTTTTCTAGGGGAAAAACAGAGCCGAAAAGAATTCAGCCAGCGCAATGACGAGCTGCTTCAGGCTAATCTGAGAGAAATGTATGTTTTCGCTACATTCAGACCCTTAGTCGAATGGTTTTCTATTATTACTATTGCCATCATTATTGCAGTAGGGAGCAATCTGGTTCTCAATCTTTCCCTGTCTCTGGGGATGTTAATTGCTTTTATCAATCTTGCGGGTATGTTTTATGCCCCAGTGATGGATATTGCGGAGAAATACACCATTCTGCAATCCGCTATGGCTGGAGGAGAGCGGGTATTTAAGCTGCTGGATACAGATGAAACCATTCCCGATACTGGAACCCATGATGTGGAAGGTAAGATTCAGGGGCATATCGAATTCGAGGAAGTCCGGTTTTCTTATAAGAACGGTGAAGAGATTCTCAAAGGTTTGAGCTTCAAGGTAAATCCGGGGGAGATGGCGGCGATTGTGGGGCATACCGGCGCAGGAAAGACGACGATTACCAACGTACTTGCTCGGCTCTGGGATGTTGATGCCGGGAGAATTCTTCTTGACAACATTCCTTTGCAGGATATTCCGCTGCAAGCTCTACGGCAATCGGTACTGCCGGTTTTGCAGGATGTATTTTTATTTTCCGGTACCGTAGCGGACAATATCAGGCTTGGATTGCCGGTCTCAGACGCCGCAGTAGAAAACGCGGCAAAGGCGGTCTATGCCCATGAGTTTATCTCTCGACTTCCCCAAGGATACCAGACCTTGCTTTCTGAAGGAGCGACAAATATTTCTTCCGGTCAACGACAGCTTATTAGTTTCGCTAGGGTTATCGCTCATAACCCGTCGATTGTGATCCTTGACGAAGCTACCAGTTCTATTGACACCGAAACCGAGGGGCTCATCCAGATGGGAATTCAGCGGGTTCTTGCAGGGCGTACGTCCATTGTAATCGCTCATCGGCTTTCCACGATACGTCACGCCAATCGAATTTTAGTGTTATCTGGGGGTCAGCTTGTAGAACAGGGAACACACCAAGATTTGATCGAACAGAACGGGTTATACGCGAAACTGTACAAGCTGCAATACGAAAAGAATCAGGAAAAACCGACAAACCGCTAGTGTTTTGGAATGCCGTGAGCGGCGCAAATCCCATAATTCTTTTAAAATGCTTATAAAAATGTACAACATCCGACAAACCGCAGGCTTCGGCGGTTTTTCCGACTGTATATTCACCGCTCATCAGCATATTTTCAGCGTTCTTTATTCGTTCCGACTGTTTACGACATTTGGGCGCCGCCACAGGGTAACTGTCCGAAGACCTCATGCGGCAAACCGGTTTAACCAGATAAACATCATCGGACCTTTGGGGAGCAAATACTATTTTACTATTAAAATCTTCTGAAAGAAAGGCGTGACTGCTCTCTCTACCGCCGTATTCACCGGACTATAACCCGTAGAATTTTCCATTGCTTGATTAAGCCAACTATGCTTATTTTTTGTCAAGAATTTTTATACGTTTTAGTGCAAACAGCGCATACCATTCTGCCGGTGGTTTTTCTCCGCTGTTACCTCCCTCCGGTTAATACCGAAAATGTTTTGGGTAGTATTTTTTTGAAAATCATCCCTATTCCAGTCAATAATAGTATACATACTATACATATCCCAAAATAATGTACTAATAACCAGCCGCCGTTCATAGGCATTATTTTGGAACTTCCCTTTACCAATACCGCCAGAAATACCCCGTGGGCTGCATATATAAAAAACTGCTGCTTTTCTAATTCTGACAGTATTTGATACGCTTTTTGGTTTTTAATAAAACAGCCGCTGCACCTTATTAAAAATAATATCCCGATAAGTATGTTTAGACAGCCGATTATCGGGATTTTGTCTTCAAAAAACAACCGCATGAGTATACTGACGCCGTACATTATGCCCATGTCATATATTTTTATATTATCCAGATGTTTATAATCAATATTATATTTTACAATATAATAACCCGCCGCGAAAAAAAACAGCGCACCGGGACTGACTATGTATATAGTAATGCCGCCGATCCATACCATAAAAAATACGATAAATGCCCCAGCCGGAAATGCGTCTATTATCTTTTTTATTACCGGAAAAAATATATTGAGAATAAATAAATCTCTTAAAAACCACAGCGGAAAGTTTAAGGGGGTGCCTTCACCGGCAAACATTCCTGATTTTCCTGTAAACGCTCCAAGCCAGTCCCATAGGGAAAAGTCCTTTATTATAAGGTTCGCAAAATACGGTTTTGTGAAAGATATATTCTGCGCCGCCGCCAGAAATATTATTTCCAGCACAGTCCATAAAAAATACGGCAGTACAATGGTTCCACATTTCTTTTTTATAGTATCCTTATAATTTATTTCCCTTGAATATAAAAACACCGACGATATGAGAAAATACAGCGGAACGGCGGTACAGGTAAAAGTTCCAATAAATTCCTTTATTTTAGAAACATATAAAGGAACCGCGAAAGTCTGTGTTCCGTCCGCGAAATTTATGCCCACATCTATAACCGTATTGTGAATAAATACCACAAAAACAATTAATATAAACCGTAAGGAATGAATCCTTTTTGACAGATTTTCGTCTGCATAAAACGCCATACTCAGCCCTCACTCCCAACGCTTACGGAAAAAGATTTCTTTCGAGCGGGAATCCGAGCCTTCGGGACCCGGCGTCCGATAGACTGCAACCTAATCAGAACCAATCGGGTTTGACGAGAGCAT
>JAITHD010000240.1 GCA_031280155.1 Treponema sp.
ACACTCCCCACGCCTAAAGGCGGAGGATTCTTGCTTCAACGATAACTGCCAGGGGTATAGCTTGGTTTTCGCAAAAACTCCCTTTAGGGAGCTTTTACGGTGGTTCCAATCCATGCTCCCCGGTCTTACTGTATCTCCACAAGCGTAGATTCCCGTGGGTCCCACGGTACGTTTATAAGTAGTATATCACAGGGAGGATAAATATGACAAGCCGTCAACTAAAAAATCCTTACGGATTTTTTGCGCCTTATATCCCCATGCCTAAAGGCAGGAGCTTTACGGCGCGTTTGGAAAAACCTTTAGGCGAGGGGTGGCTGACAGGGCATATCGTTTACCCAATCTGCTATGCAGCCTGTTAATTGCGGCCGTTCCACCGTCCTATGCCGTCCCTTGGTTCACCGGCAATAGGGGGAATATCCAGCAGCATATCCGGCGGGAGCAGATTAGGATTCTGGGGATCCGGTAATTTTGAAATATTCGCATAGTAGAGGACGACCCATTTACTCGAATCTCCGTAAACCCAGGGTCTGCCTGCAATATTCCAGAAACAATCCATCGAGGTATTCCAAGAATGAACTTTGTATTGAGCTACAAAAATAGGATTAGTCGGTTGCGGCTGAGGCGAAGATTCATACACAGGTAAAGCCGACGCAAACGTCTCTTTTGAGGCGGAAGCTGAAACAGGAATTTCCCCGCCAATTTCTTTGGGAGATACCTTCGCTAATACGGGTCCGTCCTGGACAAGGGCTGGTACGCCGGGAGTATTCACAACTGCTGGATCAAGCGCCGGTACTGGAGGGGTATTGCCCATAGCTAATGCCGAAATTGAAGCGCGAGAGGCGGAAGCTGTTGACGAAACCGATGTTTTAGGAGATTCTGCAATTCTTGACGATGGATGCCTCGCTGTACTAGGGGGTTCTCTGGTTGCGCCTGCAAGTCCGGGTACTCCAGGACTTCTATCAATATTTTTAGGCGCAAGTTCCGGGGTTTGAGGAGTTTTCGCAACCTTTGCAGGCGCGGCAGGGACTTTGGAAGGTTCAGCGGTCTTTGCTGTCCTTGAAGCCGGCGCTTGAGACGAAGACTGCTGAGGAGCGGCAGGCTGGACTTGCCGAGGAGCTTGTTCTTTACCCCCCGATGCTTGAGGAAGCGGCTTGGCTGCTTCTGGAGAACCCGCTGATCCTTGGGGAGTTTCGGCTTCCGCAATACTTACCGGCGCAGGTTCTTGTTCCAGGTCTGCAATAACCGGATCGGTTTCCTGAAGATCCGCCAAATATGATAGAACCGATTGAGCTGCGGCAACAGCGCCTTTCCAATCTTTTTCCGCCCGGGCTGACCGAGCTTCCGCATACGCAATTTGAGCCTGTTTGTATTCAGCAGGATACCGTCTCGAAGCGTCTATTGAAAGCGCCCAGGTCAGCTTGGTATACGCAATGGCAATCTCCATATCAGCTTCATTGATTTCTAACTGCTGAGTTACATATTCATCAGACAAACGAGCGTATTTCTGAGCTTCTTCGGCATACTGAATACAGAGATCATAGTCTTCCTGATTAAAGGCGTTCTGCGCCTCCTGAGCCAACCGAGCGCTTTCACGGAAATATTTATTATTACGCAAATTATCGATAAATCGCGCCGGAGTATCTGAAAAACCTGTATGGGCAAGCGTCGCTATAGGAATAAAATAAAAGGAATTAAGGGAATTCATGTCAATCAATAAAGGACCTGCTCCCAATAACAAGATCGTATCAGTAATAGCCTGTTCAGCCTGCCGCCGCTTCTCCGCAATAGAGGAGTCCTGTTGAAATGAGGCGTTAAACCCGGCGTTATGAACCGGAAACTCTTCTGGGAGATTCTCATATTCCGGGACTTCTCCGCGAACAGTTTCAGACCGGCTATTCCCCTCAGCCTTTACTGGTTCCATAAAAAACAGCGTCGATGAATCCGCCCTCGACATATTTGGAATTTCAGCCTCCTTGGGGTTGGTGGTACAAGACGCACCGCTAAAAAAAACTATTATTCCTACCACACTGGATAGGATATACTTAACCTGCATACATAACTCCTTACCAAAATACCTTAATAATACTATACCATATCCTATTCTACAAGATCAAATAAGACTTCCCGTTTAATAGTATCTTAATAGAATGACGGCGAAACTAAACAGCGGACTGCCGCCTTTCAGAACCATCCGATCAATAACGCGGGTAACGCGCTTCGGCATCGTCTAAGCGCTTATTACTTTGGGTAATTTGTTCTTTGGTTTTGTCAAGAGCAATACCCGCGGCTTCTCGTTTCTCTTTAACCTGGGCTGTAATCTGGCGAAACCGCGCTGCCGCGTCCCGATAATAGGTTTGGGCGTTAGTATAATTAGCTTGATTGAAAGCCTCGTCTCCCTGTTTATGCAGGGAAAGCGCCGCAGTATATGCTTCGGGGGTCACGCTATTCGCCCGGTTCTGTAAGGCGGTTATGTGCTCTTGGAGAGAAGCGCTTGATAATTGCTCGGTCTGGAATTCCTGTAGAATTGTTTCAAAGTCAGCATAGACTCGTTCAAGCTCGGCTTTAATATTTTCAAGATCAGATTGAGTTAATGAAAGATCGCTATTGGCTGTTTTCAGCGCGGTCTGGACTTTTTCAAGAGTATCCAGCGCGGTTTTAAGCTCGGTCTGAGAACGCTCAAACTCAGCCTGAACTCTTTCCATCTCAGCGCCCAACGGAGCTTCAGATTCGGTTTTCCCTGACTCCCCAGATTCTTGAGGAACAAGTTCTTCTGACGCTGCTGATTTTTCGGTCTCAGATGATTGTTCAGGCTCCTCTTGAGCAGCGAGAAAACCAAAAGGACCCCACGTTATCATCCAGCATACTATCAATAGGATTCCTCTTTTTTTCATAAGCATAATACTCCTTATTTCATGTGTCACCTACCCCAGGACTAAAGGTTTTTTCTAGGGTTTAGGGCTTGTTCCGGTTGCCCGGCTTACTTCCTAAGATTGCTACTTCCTTCCCGCTTTTTTCTTTTTTCTTTTTTCTAAGCAGGGTTTTCTACGGCAGTTTCACCCTTGTTTCCAAGAGCCGGCGCCGCCATATCCATAGACGTTACTTCCCACACCGCAGGGGTAGGTCTTTCAATATATTTATTATCACATAGTCTTTGCCTAAATGTCAAATGGGTGCCTTAAAAGTAGTGAGTACGGACACCCGCCTTGAAAAGGAGCGGGCATACCAGTAAAATTAAAAAAATCCAAAGATTAAGGAATCTATATGTCCCGCATTGCTAATCCTGTGCTTACCGGTTTTCACGCCGACCCGTCAATGATATGGGCGGAGGGCTATTTTTACATTGCCAATTCTACGTTTGAGTGGTACCCCGGGGTGGAACTGCACCGATC